>JANOYR010000272.1:0-6358 GCA_031428975.1 Polaromonas sp.
TGTCACCACCCTGCGCCAAGCGCTGCGTGGCTGCAAAATGGTGCCGCTGGGTGCGATGCAATACGTGGTGGTCGCCACCCCAGAGTTTGCCGCCCAGCACATGCCCAAGGGGCTCAATGCTTATAATTTTCGTAGCATCCCTTTCATTGCTTTCAACCGAAAGGACGATATGCAGTGCGAGTTTGTGGCGCAGGCGGTGGGGCTCAAGCGGGTGAGTTTGCAGCAGATTTTTGTGCCCAGCAGCGAAGGGCAGGTGCGTGCAGCGCTGGCGGGCTGGGGGGCCAGCGTGGTGCCCGAGCTGCTGGTGCGCAGCGCCCTTGCCAGTGGCGAGCTGGTCAACCTTGCGCCCGAGTTTGCCCTGCCCATTGCCCTGTATTGGCATTGCTGGAATTTGGAGTCCGATGTGCTGGAGACGCTGTCGCAGGCGCTGATTCGCACGGCGGCGAGCGCCTTGTTGCCCGCCTGAGAGCCGCCGTGCTAGTGCGCCGCCAGCTCCACACCGCCGCTTTGGGCATGGCCTTGCTGGCCTTGCAACGCGCCGCCAGCCCGGTGGCCTTGGCGCAAAGCGCAGCGCCCCTGAGGTTGCAAAATGACCCTTTTGCACTCGGTGTGGCCAGCGGTATGCCGCGCCCCGACTCGGTGCTGCTGTGGACACGGCTTGTCGGCGATTTTTTAGACAATTGTGAACAATGTCACCGTGAAAAAGTCATAGTGCGCTATGAAATTTATACCGACAGTGGGCTAAAAACCCTTTGGCGCAAAGGCCAAGTGCTGGCCCAACGCGCCGCCGCCTTCAGCGTACACCTGCATGTCGAGGGCCTGCAAGCGGGGCGCAGCTATTGGTACAGGTTTATGGTGGGCGACGCGGCCAGCCCAGTTGGCCGCACCCGCACCGCGCCAGCGCCTGACGCGCCAGTGGCATCGCTGCGCATCGCGCTGGCATCTTGCCAAAATTTTGAGCAGGGCTATTACGTGGCGCACCGCGAGATCGCCCAGCAAGACCTGGATGCGGTCGTCTTTGTGGGCGACTATATTTACGAGGGACTGTCGTCACGCGCCCACTTAGTGGCCTCTGAGCGCCGCCACGCAATGCCGCAAAACGGCCGCGCCTGCACCACATTGACCGACTACCGCGCCCGCCATGCCCAATACAAAGGGGATCTTGATCTGCAAGCGGCCCATGCGGCGCATCCGTGGATCATGACTTGGGACGACCACGAGGTCAGCAACGACTATGCCAACGATTTGGACCAAGCCTTTACCAGCCCCGAGGTGTTTTTGACGCGCCGTGCCGCTGCCTACCAAGCCTATTTTGAGCACATGCCCCTCTTGATACCTCCGCAGGGCAGCACCATGCGCATCCATGACCGCTTTGCTTGGGGGCAATTGGCCGATATTTGGACGCTTGATTGCCGCCAATACCGCAGCCACCATGCCTGCCCAGATGCCATCAAGGGCGGTGGCCGCGTGGTGATTGGCTGCGACGCGCTGGCCGACGAGTCTCGCACCATGCTGGGCCATGCGCAAGAAGCGTGGCTCACGCAGGGCTTGCGCAGCAGCCAACGGCGCTGGAAGTTGCTGGCGCAGTCCACGCTGGTGGCCTCCAACGGTGCCAACACCCCGTTTGGCCGCACCAGTTTCACCGATGGCTGGGACGGCTACCCCATGGCCCGCCAGCGCTTACTTCGCTCGATTGCGGGCGAGCCCAGCGCGGGACAGCCCGCCCTAGACAATGTCGTGTTGCTAGGCGGCGACATTCACCAAAACGTGGCGGCAAACCTGCGCCTTGTGCCCAACGACGAGATGTCGCCTGTCGTGGCCAGCGAGTTTGTTAGCACGTCGGTGAGCACGCGCGGCTTATCCAGCAGTGTTGCGCAGGCCATGTTGTCCAACAACAGCGACTTGTTGCATCTGCGCAGCGACCAACGTGGCTACGCGCTAATTGACTGCAATGCGCAAACGCTCCGCTGCACGTTTCGCAGCACGCCGCACCCCGCTTTGGCGCATGCAGTGCTCGCAACGCAGGCGGCATACACCGTAGCCGCAGGCCGTGCAGGTATACAAAAGGCCTAGTTATCGCCAACCTAAATACTTCCTGTTACATTTAAAGCACCCTTCGTCTCCACCCATCCAAGCGCCATGACAGACCCACTCCAAGACTCTGACAAACTGTTTGCCAATGTACCCCTTTTGCTAGTGGAGTTGGCTAAAAATGGCCGAATTGAGCGCTACAAAACAGGCGTAGTGGTTGCCCAAGAAGGCCGCAAAGACGACACCTTGCACATCATTTTGGCGGGTCGCGTGAAAGTTTTTGACAACAACGAGGACGGCCAAGAAATTGTGTATGGCACGTTTGGTGCGGGGCATTACTTTGGTGAAATGACGCTCGATGGCGGTCCGCGCTCGGCCAGTGTGGCCGCGCTGGAGCCCACCACCTGTTCGGTGCTCAGCCGCGCTGCCGTGCGAGACTATGTGCGCAACCACGGCGACTTTGCGTTTGAGTTGATCGTGACCTTGATTGGCCGCGTGCGCAACGCCAGCCAAATTGCCCGCGACATGACCTTGGTCAGCGTCTATGGCCGACTGGTTTTGTTCATTTCTCGCAATGCCAAGCCCCAAACCGACGGTTTGCTAGTAGTCAACGAGTCGCTCACACAGGCCGATATTGCCACCCGCATCGGGTCGTCCCGCGAGATGGTCAGCCGCATCCTCAAAGACTGGGAGCGCGAGGGTTATATCCGCATCAACCACAAACGCATTGTGGTGCTCAAGCCGCTGCCCGAGCGTCGCTGAGCGTCACCGATGCAAGCCAACCAAGCGCCCATGTCCGATGTAGTGGCCAGTACCCGGCGCTGGCTAGAGCGGGCCGTCATTGGCCTCAATTTATGCCCTTTTGCCAAAGCCGAGCAGGTGCATGGGCGAATTGCCTATGTGGTGAGCGCGGCAACCAACGAAGCCGCTTTGTTGCACGATTTGGCGCAAGCGGCCAAACACCTCATCGGGCAAGACCCGCAGCGCACCGAAACCACCCTGCTACTTGCGCCGCACATGTTGCAAGACTTTTTGGATTTCAACGACTTTTTAAGCCAAGCCGATGCGTTGCTAGAAGACTTGGCGCTAGACGGCATCTTGCAGGTGGCCAGTTTTCATCCGCACTACCAGTTTGCAGGCACACATGCTGACGATATCGACAACTACAGCAACCGCGCCCCCTACCCCACCCTGCACCTGCTGCGCGAAGCCAGCGTAGAGCGGGCGGTGGCCGCTTTTCCAGAGGCTGAACAGATTTATGAGCGCAACATCGCCACCCTGCGCCAACTCGGCCACGCCGGATGGGCGAAAATGATGGCATGAAGCCATTTGCCCCATCCATTGCTCAAACATCGGCCAAGCCCGCCGCCAAACCACCGCCCAAGGCTGCGCCGCCCAGCAAACACGAGGTGCGCCCCGAGCAGTCCATCGAATTGCTCAAAGCCCTGCACATCCTCACGCGCGACGGCGCGATGAACCAAGACTCGCGGCGCAAGCTCAAGCAGGTCTACCACTTGTTCAATTTTATCGAACCATTGCTCCTGAAAGTGCAGCAAACTAATCAAGATGTGTGCGTGGTAGACCATGGTGCAGGCAAGTCATATTTGGGCTTTATCTTGTATGATTTGTTCTTCAAACTGCGCGCCCCGCAGGGCAAAATGGTGGGCGTAGAAACCCGCGACGAGTTGGTCACGCGGTCGCAAGCCTTGGCGCGCGACTTTGGCTTTAAAGGCATGGAGTTTTTAAACCTCTCGGTAGCGCAAAGCGAAACCAGTGCCCAATTGCCCAAGCGCATCGACATCGTCACGGCCCTGCACGCCTGCGACACCGCCACCGACGATGCGATTGCCTTTGGCATTGCCCACCAAGTGCAACACATGGTGATCGTGCCCTGCTGCCAAGCCGAGGTGGCCGCCACGCTCAAAGCTGAAAAGCCCAAAACCCTCCACAACAACCCCATGGCCGAGCTCTGGCGCCACCCCCTGCACACCCGCGAGTTTGGCAGCCAACTGACCAATGTGCTGCGCTGCCTACAGCTCGAATCCCATGGCTACCAAGTGACGGTGACGGAGCTGGTGGGCTGGGAACACAGCATGAAAAATGAGCTGATTATTGCTACGCGCGGGGATGCACGCGGCGCAGTGTCTGCAAGCAAAAGTGCTGCGCGTTTGGCAGAAGTGCTGTCACAGTTGGGGCTTGATGCCATGCGGCCACGGTTTTTTACGCCGCTGCTAGACACCACCATACCCGCTGCCTGAGCCCGTTATTTCAGCACCAACGCCAATGTGTTCGAGCAGTTCAAAGCGGCGGTGCAGGTGCGCTCCGAGAACATGCAGTGCCACATGGTGGCCAGGGGTTTGACTATTAACTGAAAATCCGAGCCGCCAACATGAACGCCTACCGTGAATTTACAGGCACCGCGCTGTGGCAGCTGCCTAGCGTCCGCGAGACGGGTATCTATGCGGCAATACGAAAGAGGTAAAGAACACGACCACGCTTGCGTTGTGAAAAAGCCTATCGGTAGGTCGCCAAGTGGATGTTGGTCTCGGTACTGCGGATACCGCTGATCAGCCGGATACGCTCCAGCACATCGGACAACTCTTGCATCGACGAAGCTTCGATTTCAGCCAACAAATCCCAGCGGCCATTGGTGTCGTGCAGCGCTACCACACTGGGCTCGCCTAGTAAACTTGCAATCACCTGGCGCGTGGTGTTGCCCTCGATCAGTACGCCCGTCCAGGCCTTGATGTGCTCGGGCTTAGCCTCGGGGCGCAGCTTGATGGTGTAGCCCACGATGACCTGGCTGTCTTCGAGCTTGCGCAGCCGGTTGTTGACAGTGCCGCGCGAGACGCCCAGCTTGTGTGCGAGGTCGGCGATGTTCATGCGGGCGTTTTGCCGCAAGAGGCTGATCAGTTGCTGGTTGGTGTCGTCCATGGTGACATTTTGTCATTCAATGCTGCCATTTTGTCAAATAAATAACCAATATGGTATATTTTTGGCGACTTACTTTGCCATGCAAGGCTGCTGGGCTACAAACACAGCGGCTTCTCGGTGGACACCAGCGTGCGCATCGAAGCGCACGACCGTGCAGGCCTGGAGCGACTGCTGCGCTACTGCGCCCGTCCTGCGTTTTCTATGGAGCGGCTGCGCAAAGCAGGTAAGGACTTGGTCTACCGCTGCGCCAAGCAGCACAGCGAACCGGCATCCGAGAAGCGCGGAGTCAAAGTGGACGAGCTGATACTGACGCCGCTGGAGCTGATCGAGCGCATTGCAGCCTTGGTGCCACCGCCGCGCACGCACCGCCATCGCTACTACGGCGCGCTGGCACCGAACTCGCCGTTCAGGACTGCGGTGATAGCACTAGCGCAGGCCGCACCTTCGCAACCGGTCAAGGTGCCAGCCGAGCCAGCCACTGCGGGATGCGATGTGCCAACCCAGAGCGAACCTGCGCCGCCTATGCGCTCACAGGCGCACTACCTGTGGGCGGTGCTGATCGCCCGTATCTACGAGGTTTTCCCGCTGCTATGCCCACTGTGCGGCGGGCAAATGCGCATCATCGCTTTCATCACGCACAGTGCCGATATACGGCAGATGCTCGATCACATCGGGGTGCAGTCTGAACCGCCCAACATCGCACCAGCGCGTGGACCGCCGATGTGGGAGGACTGTGACGCGCAGGTGGGTGAGGGTGCCCAAGTCTAACCAGACTGGGATCTGGCGGCGCAACCGGCAGCGGACTACGAGGTCGATCAGCGCATCAATTGGTGAGTGGTTCAAATAGCGGCGCAGGCTCAAAACCAATGGGCGGCTGCGGCCTCACCATTTTTTCCAAAGCGTTGGCTGCGACCGTTCAAACGGCAGAGATCAGTGACTTTTGAGTGCCCCAAATCCGTGCCATACTTGGTCTCGTGCGATTGAATTTCCTATCCGTAGCTTCATCAAAGTTCCTTCAAGTGCTCAAGCGCAAATCTCAAACGGGTGCAAATCAAACACAGGTTTGAGCGCTCTAAATTCAAACGACGCGATTCGTATAGTTGGATTCAATTTTTCCCCTAATCCCGCCAGCAGCGTCGCCATGAGTGGGCCATGCACGATAAGTCCTGGATAGCCTTCCACCTCCGTCACGTACTTACGGTCATAGTGAATGCGGTGACCATTGAAGGTGAGGGCGGAATAGCGAAAGAGTAGCGGATCGGTTGGCACAATGGTTTCGCTGTGACTTGAAATAGGCGCTTGCTCATAAGATGGCTGGGAGGCCATACTGGTCGTGGCCTGTGGGCTTGTGTCGCTGGCAGGGCTTACTGGGTTTGGCCTGTAGACGATATCG
>JANOYR010000273.1:0-8831 GCA_031428975.1 Polaromonas sp.
GCGGTGGTGCGCGAGTTGTTAGAAATCCATTACGACCCGGGTTACGCAAGCTCTACGCGGCGCAACTACGCGCTGTTTGACGCTAGTGAAGTAATAGCAATAGATGACCATTTGACAGTGACATTTGACATAATTTCTCAAAAAATTGCGCAGAATCACTGAACTTTACACGTGCTGTCCCCAAGACGATTTACAAGATGCTGCGGCCAATTACAATACATTTGTGTACTGATAGATTTTTATCATGGTCCTGGTGTCACTCCTGCTATTTTTTGTAATTTTTGTCTTCTGGTATGGCGGGGCGGGTAAGCCCTTGGATGCAGCTGCGCTGGCGCAATGCAAACACAGTCTTGCTACAAGCGGTGCTGATCCGCATAGCATTCAAGAGGTGATGACTTTGCTAGAGAACGACGATGGCAAAGAATTTGTGATGGTCAATTTGGTGCGCCATAGGCCGCGAGCACTCTACCCTAGCGGATATCCTTGGGCAATTACAAGGGCTAGCGTATGAAAGCGTCAAAAAAATGGGGCTTAGGCCTGCTGGCAGTGGCTAGCTTGCTCGCGTTTGTCTATGCCAACCGAATTGAGGTGCTCAAGTATTCATTGGGCTGGTACACCGACATCGTGCACCCACGGGGATCCAACCAAACCGTGCCTTGGGTGGCAGGCCCTGGCACCGCAACACTTCCCGTTCAGAAGCGCCCACCCAATATTGTGGTGATTTTGGCGGATGACCTTGGTATCAACGATGTCAGCACCCATGGCGGCGGTTACACCGCCGATGGCGTGCCCACACCCCACATCGACTCCATCGCCAAAGAAGGGGTTCGCTTTGACCAAGGCTATGCGGGTGCAGCCGTGTGCACAGTGTCGCGTGCAGCCCTGATGACGGGGCGCTATCCTTGGCGTTTTGGGGTTGAGTTCACCCCTACACCCGGGGCATTGGCACGCGTGGCCAGCGCTCTGTATGCAAATGCGAGTCGGCTCTACCCAGTGCGCATTGACAAAGAAAAAGCAGCGGCCTCTAAAAGCTTCAACGACTTGGGCATGCCAGCGTCTGAAATCACGGTAGCCGAAGCGCTCAAAGCGCGGGGTTACCACACCATGCACATTGGCAAATGGCATTTGGGTAGTACACCCGACATGCGCCCCAACAACCAAGGATTTGACGAAACCCTGTTTATGGAAAGTGGCCTGCACTTGCCAGAAAACTCTCCCAATGTGGTGAACTCCAAGCAAGACTTTGACCCGATCGACAAATTTCTGTGGCCCAATATGCGTTTTGGGGTGAGTTATAACGCTGGCAAATGGTTTGAGCCTGCCAAATATTTGGCGGATTACTATACCGACGAAGCCGTTATAGCCATCAAGCGCAATAAAAATCAGCCGTTTTTTTTGTATCTGGCGCATTGGGGCGTACACACCCCGTTGCAAGCGAGCAAAGCAGATTACGACTCGCTGCCGCAGATCACCGACCACCGCCGCAGAGTGTATGCGGCCATGGTCAAGTCGATTGACCGCAGTGTGGGTCGGGTATTGCAAACCCTGCGCGATGAAGGCCTAGAAGAAAATACCATCGTCGTTTTTACCAGTGACAACGGTGCACCGGGCTACATTGGCCTGCCCGATGTCAATAAACCCTACCGAGGCTGGAAACTCACCCAGTTTGAGGGCGGGCTGCGTGTGCCCTATGTGGCCAAATGGCCCGGGCGCATTGCGGCAGGAACACATTACAAAGCGCCTATTTCCAACATTGACATCATGCCTACGGTGGTTGCCGCTGCGGGTGGAAAAATGCCGGCTGACCGGGCGATAGACGGGGTAAATTTGCTACCATTTTTAAGTACAAGCCCTAGCCAGCAAGCGCCCAGGCCCCTGTATTGGCGTGATGGCTCATACCGTGCGATGCGCGACCAAGACTGGAAACTCATCGTCTCTGAGAGTCCTCAAAAGGACTGGTTATTTAATCTGTCAAATGACCCCACAGAAAAAAATAACCTCGCCATACAGCAGCCCGAAAAACTGGCGCAAATGAAGACGCAACAAGCCGCGCACCATGCACAAATGCCGCCCTCGCAATGGCCCTCCTTTATTGAGTTGCCCGTATTCATTGACAAAACACTCGACCAAAAAGCAGAACTGGGCGATGCATACACCTACTGGAGTAACTGATGCATGCGCCTAAACGGGCGACATGGGTATGGACAATCGCCTGCCTGATCGCTAGCAGTGCGCTTGCTGTCGCTTGGTTTTGGAGGGGCTCAGCCAACCCCTCTGTCGCATCTTCTGAAACGCTCTCTTGTACCTTGCCAGTCGAGTCCAATGCGGCATTGCACCCCGGCATGGTGTGGGTGCCCAGTGGCAGCTTCGAGTTTGGCGATACGCTGTATCCTGAGGAAGGGCCTGTACAAAAAGTCGCGATCAAAGGCTTTTGGATGGACCGCACTGAAGTCACCAACGACGCATTTGCAGCATTCGTGAAAGCAAGCTCCTACGTGACAGTAGCTGAGCGCGAGGTGGATCCAGCCTTGCATCCACAGCTGCCACCCGACATGCAAAAACCGGGTGCGGTTGTGTTTGTCATGCCCAATGACCTGAATGGCAAGGGCCAAATCACCCAATGGTGGCGCTATATTCCGGGGGCCAATTGGCGTCATCCTAGAGGGCCCAATACATCTATTGATGGACGCGGCGCATTTCCTGTCGTGGCTGTCACATATGAAGATGCCAAGGCGTATGCCCAATGGAGGGGGCGCACACTGCCCAGCGAGGCGCAGTGGGAGTGGGCGGCGCGTGCTGGCAAAAGTGAACGCGATTTAGACCGGCAGCAGCCGCTGCAAGCCAACACTTGGCAAGGCATATTTCCTGTGCGCAATTCGGCAGACGATGGGTATGCAGGTCTCGCGCCAGTGGCTTGCTACGCGGCCAATGCATTGGGTTTATTTGATATGGTGGGTAATGTGTGGGAGCTTACAAAGGACGTGTACCAACCCCAACACACCCACATCCAAACCGAAGTGGCCGATCAGCTTGCCTTGCCTACACCAAAGGGCGTGAGGGCCGCTGACCAAATACAACGGGTCATCAAAGGCGGCTCGTTTTTGTGTGCGCCCAACTACTGCATGCGCTACCGCGCTGGAGCGCGCCAACCGCAAGATGAAGATCTGGCCGCCAGCCATTTAGGCTTTAGAACCATCCTTGTAGCACCTGCTCCATGACTCAAAATTTAGCCCCAAGCCTGCGTCGAGCTGCCCGATGGATATGGCGGTACTTCAAACGCACGGTGCTCCTCTTAGCCATACCGCTTTTGACTTTGTTAGCAGTGCTGTATGCCAAATCTGAGCAGATTGTTCTAGGAGCAGAAGCCTACATCTACGGTTATCCGCTGGTGATTACAGACGTGACTCGGGCTAATTCGGCCCTGAATATGGGCCCCGAAAACCAATTGCGCCGCGTACGGCAGTTCCCAGACGCGCGTTTTAAAGAGGTGGTGCGCCCCAATGTAGACACCTTGTACACCAACGCCTTCATTGACACCGCAGCAGGGCCCTGGGTTTTTGAGATGGCGGCAAACAACCAGCGCTACGAAGTGATGGCTTTTATGGACGCTTGGACGAATGTATTTGCAGCGCCAGGCACCCGAATGAATGGCACTGCGGGCGGCACCTATTTATTGGTTGGACCCCATTGGCAAGGCAACGTGCCCGCTGGCATGGTTTTAATGCGCGCCTCCACGCACATGGTTTGGCTGATTGGGAGAACCCAAACCAATGGCATAGCCGATTACCCCTTGGTACACCGCTTGCAAGACGGGTTGCGACTGCGGTCTTTAGGTGATTGGCAATCTGGCGCACCCGAGAAAAAGATTGCATGGCAAGCCGCCAGCACACCACCCGTACCAGCTCCGCAACAAATGCAGCAAATGCGCACGTATGATTTTTTTGTGCGCTTGGCCTTACTCATGGTGAAAAATCCACCGTCTGCGCTCGACGGGCCTATGGTGGCAAAGCTGGCCAGATTGGGTCTTACTGCTGGTCAAACGCCCAATTGGTCTTGGTTAGACCAGCAAAGTATTGCCCTAGGACGCTTGATTGCGGACTGGACCGTCGCCAAGGAGCTCAAAAAACCGCGTGATTTGGTGCGTGGCTGGTCCACCCCGCCCTCTGTCTTGGGCAATTACGCTACTTTTTACAATATTCGCGCAGTAGTCGCGATGGTAGGCTTAGGCGCAAATTTGCCAGCAGATGCTACCTACCCCAATACGCAAGTGGACGACTCTGGGCAGCGCTTGCATGGTAAGCACAGATACCGCCTGCATTTCAAGGCAGGCGAACTCCCCCCAGTCCATGCGTTTTGGTCCGTCACCGCTTATGGAGCAGACGATCTGCTGATTGACAACCCAATCAACCGCTTCGCACTTGGCGATAGGGACACATTGCAAGCCAATGCAGACGGCTCATTGGATATCTGGATACAAGCCAATCAGCCCAACACCGATCGGCTGGGCAATTGGTTACCCGTCAAAGGCGATGAATCATTCGTGCTCAATGCGCGCTTGTACTGGCCAAAAGCCAACGCACTCGATGGCAGCTGGGGCATGCCCAGCGTGGAGCGCCTTGACTAGGCGTCTTGCTTGACTGCTGGCGGCACTTGGGCTCTAGGCTTTTGCTGGTGAATCAGGTAGTGCGAAATAATGCCATGCAGGTATTCTTTCATCTGCGGCGGGTTGACTGGCCGACTCAGTGCTTGATGCCCGCCCGCAATGGCCAAATAAAACAAAATCGCCAACTGTGATGAGGCCTTGGTGTCATGGGTCAGGTGTTTGAATTTGCGCTCAAAAAGCCCAAGCCGGACATTGTCCACCTCAGCCAGCATTTTGGCCACTTCTGGATCGCGCCGCCCCAAGCCACGCAGTGCTAGTTCAAAGCGCTGGTTTTCTAACTCTACCCCAGTGTGGGCAAGGGCGGCCTCTAGCATGCGCTCAAGATCGGCTGCAGCGTCGTCTGTTGACTCCAGTTTGAGCGCTTTGTCTATCCCCATTTCACGGTCGCGCCATCGCGCCAGCAGTGCTGACACCATGGCAGCGTGGTCGGCAAAATGCCAATAAAAACTACCCCGTGTTACGCCAAGATTTTGTGCCAAAACAAGCACACGGGCTGCATCAAATCCGCCCTCCACCACCGCATCAAAAGCCGCATCAAGCCAATCATTGGGGCTTAATCTAGTGGGTGTTAAAGAAACCGATTTTTTCTTGTTTTTGTCAGCTGTTTGCATAGTCAATCTGAAGTGGTTAAGCTGGGATAACCCCTAGCGAAAATCAACTGTTGAATGCTACACTATTGCTCAGTACATTTGTGTATGGAAAACTATCGCTTATACACCATTACTCCGTAAGATTCAAGATGTCGATTCGAAGCCTGCTTATGCCTGCGATCTCTCAGCGTTTGCTGTCCAGAAGCCGTGTACTGACTTTGCGTGCGCATGCAGAAAAAAGCAGGTTAGCAAAAGGAAAAGGCTTGCCCCATCAGGTCTATTATTTTCATCAGGTCGACGACCCATACAGCGCCTTGGCTGCGCAATGTTTAAAAAGCCTGTGTGCACGCTACACCATTGAACTAAAGCCACACATCGTAGCCCCACCAGCAGACAGCGCCGCACCAGAGCGGGACAAGCTGGTTGCATACAGCAGACAAGATGCCCAGCGCTTAGCGCATCACCATGGGCTGGTTTTTCAAGACGGCATGATGCAACCCAGCCTTGCCGCACTGGATTTGGCCACGCGAACCCTTTTGGGGGCCCTACAAGCAGGGCAATTTACTGCAGCTGCGGCCTCTGTCTGTGATGCACTTTGGAACAATCCGTCCACATTGAAGCTCGCCAACCCATCGTTCTCGATAGTAAGCGAGTCAGCCACAAAGAAACACCTCGCGGAGTCTACGGCTTTGCGCAAGCGTTTGGGCCACTACTTAGGTGCCATGTTTTACTATGCAGGTGAGTGGTATTGGGGAATAGACCGCCTCTACCATCTTGAGCAGCGGCTGCAAGACTTGGGGGCGCAAAAGCCCAACACCACCGGCTACATGTTCAAGCCGCATGCCGACCTTCAGCATTCGGTCAGCTTACCCAATCCGCCAGACATCGAGTTTTTTGTTTCCCTGCGCAGCCCGTATTCTGCCATTGTGGCACCCAGAATATATGCGTTAGCGCGACGCACGGGTGCAAAAGTCAAGCTGCGCTATGTGCTGCCCATGGTGATGCGCGGCCTGCCAATTCCCAAAGAAAAACGACGCTATATCAGCCAAGACGCAGCCAGAGAAGCCCATGTGCGGGGTATCCCGTTTGGGCGGCTCAACGATCCTGTGGGCAAACCCACTGAGCGCGGCTTGGCATTGATGCCACTGGCCATCAGCATGGGCAAAGAGGAAGACTATTTACTGTCATTCATGCACGGCGTTTGGGCAGAAGGCATCGATGCTGGCAGCGACAAGGGTTTGCGAAAAATTGTAGAGCGTGCTGGTCTGCCGTGGAGTGCCGCAAGAGAGGCGCTGCAAGACGAATCTTGGCGCAAAGTTGCCGACGAAAACCGCGAAACCATGTTCGGGCTAGGTTTATGGGGCGTTCCTTCTTTTAAAGTGGGCAACACCGCTACATGGGGACAAGATCGGTTGTGGTGTGTGGAAGCGGCTTTGTTATGAAAAAAATCGTACTGTGCTTAGTGGCCGGACTTTTTGCCAGTGTTGGTGCCTTTGCTGCTGAGCCCAAACGCCCCAATATTGTCGTTTTGGTTGCAGACGATTGGGGATTCAGCGATCTAGGGGCTTTTGGCGGCGAAATCGCTACACCGCACCTTGACGCATTAGCCCGTTCTGGCGTTAGATTTTCAAATTTTCACACTGCTTCTTCTTGCTCCCCCACCCGGTCGATGCTTTTGACTGGCGTAGACAACCACCGCAACGGCATCGGCAATTTGCGCGAAGCCATGCCGCAAGAACACCTTGGCAAGCCCGGATACCTAGGGTCACTAGACACCAATGTCGTTACCGTTGCCACACTTCTTCAAGATTCTGGCTACCGCACTGCGATTGCTGGCAAGTGGAACGTCGGGTCCGAGCCACACAATCTGCCCAATCGCCGTGGTTTTGAGCGCTCTATTGTCCAGGGTGATACTGGGTCGGACAACTGGGAACCGAGCAAACGCTACCTGCCGCATTCAGACAAAGTTCATTGGTTTGAAAATGGTCTCCCTGCCGCCATGCCCAGTACGTTCTATTCGTCTGCTTATTTTGTAGACCGAATGCTTGAATACCTCAAGGCTGGACCAAAAGAAGGCAAACCGTTTTTCGCCTATCTGGGTTTCCAAGCCAATCATGTACCCGTTCAAGCACCAAAAGAATTCATCGACAAATACAAGGGCCGCTACAACGATGGCTGGACAGTGCTTCGCACAGAAAGGCGCAATAAAGCCATCGCCCTAGGCCTCATACCCAAAGACACCCCGATGGTTACCATGTCGACCACGGCGGATTGGAACAAACTAAGCCCGAAAGAAAAACTCTATGAAGCCAAGCGCATGGAGGTCTATGCCGGCATGGCCGATGCCATGGATTTTCACGTCGGTCGCTTGGTCGACTATTTAAAGCAAACGGGCGAATTTGACAATACGGTATTTGTATTTTTGTCAGACAACGGGCCGGAAGGCAATGACTACAACGAGGCAAAACTGTGGCTTCTTACACAATACAGTTTGGACATAGAAAAAATGGGCGCAAAAGGCGGCTATGGAGTTTCAGGGCCAAGTTGGGCGAGTGCATCTGCCTCGCCTTTGAGTTCCTATAAGTTTTACGCTGGAGAAGGCGGCATTCGTGCCCCCCTCATTATTTCAGGTGCGGCTGGCGCTTTACGCAACAGCATCCACCCCTCCTTTACGCATGTGAGCGACATTGTACCGACACTGCTAGAGCTGGCCCAAGTGGCCGCACCGGGAGTGGATTACAAAGGTGCAAAAATTGCTCCGCTAGCAGGGCGCAGCCTTGTTTCGGCGCTGCGAGGGCAATCACCCGCTGTGTACCCCGCAGACCAAGCGGTGGGTTACGAACTATCAGGCAATTCTGCGCTTTTTAAAGGGGCGTTGAAGTTGGTGAAAAATCTTCCTCCTGTGGGCGATGGCGCATGGCATTTGTACGACCTATCCAAAGACCCGGGCGAAACCGCAGATTTGCAACACGCACTTCCAGACGCCTTCAAAACCATGCAACAAGACTACGCGCAATACGCACAGAGCCACGGTGTGTTGCCAATGCCCGCTGACTACAGCCCCGCTCGGCAGGTCATGGTCAATGCAGCCCTTAATTATTGGATTCCTACCTACCGCAACACAGTGCTCGGTTGGCTGGCTGGCTTGGTTGCAGTATTGCTTTTTTGGCGCTACAAAAAACGCCGCCTATCAGCAGGCAAATGACCATGATTGCCTTTAAGCGATTCGCCCAGATTGCCGTCTTGTGCGCCATGGTGGTCGCAGGGCTTGCTTTCGTTTTCCGTGCGCCTTTGAGTACCGCCATTGCAGAAAGAGTTGCAAAGCAACGCATGGCAACCGATGCGCTCAAAGAGTTATCCGATGGCTTGCACATTGGCGTATGCGGCGCAGGATCCCCCATGCCCGACGACCGGCGTATGGGGGCTTGTACCCTTGTGGTGGCAGGTAAACGCTTATTTGTTTTTGACACCGGCAACGGCAGTGCGCGCAATATCGGAAAAATGGGGTTTATACACGGCCATATTGAGGCTATTTTTTTAACGCATTTTCACTCAGACCATATTGACGGGCTGGGTGA
>JANOYR010000274.1:0-3044 GCA_031428975.1 Polaromonas sp.
GGAGCGTTGAAGATGCAATATTTAGCCATCACCCCCCATTTAGGGGATTGCCAAACAGCACGGGTTCGCTACGCTCATGCGCTAAACCACCGCACTGCGCGCCTCAACCCCCATCTATTTCAAAGGATCAATTCGTATGCAACACATTTTGACGCGCAGTTATAAAAATTACTATGAAAATAATAGTAGCTGTCGCACACCAGCATTGCGCCAATGGCCTAAAAAGCATGATGCATTTATGTCTATTTGCATAGCACAACGTGACGCTAGGTTGGCTGATGAGACAGATATAAGGAGCACGCCATGGCTGGCTTGATCTTTATTGCGCTGATTATTGGCTGGTTCTTTGCTGCCCGCTGGCTTGCTCGCAAGATCTCAGTGCGCATTGCAAACAGAGCCCTTCGATGGTTAAGCACTGCTTTGTTGGTTGTTGTTTTTATGGCGCTTCCAGTGCTTGACGAGATCATTGGAGGAGTTCAGTTTAGAGCGTTGTGCAAAGAGCATACAACCCTCAAAATTGATGCCGAAAAAATTAAAGGCAAAACCATAAAAGTTAGCGGGAAACCTTTGAACCTAAATTTGACGGGAACTGCCATACCAATTTATTTTTCACGTATTAGCTATCTAGATGCAGTCAGCAACGAGGAACTAGCCAGCACTGGGAGTTTAGATGCTAAAGGTGGCTTGCTTATTCGCACTCTTTCGTTTTCCAACAGTATTAATCCGATCACCTTGCATCCCCCAACGTGCGGCGGGCCAGGCATGTTACCAACATCTAAAAAATATTTTTTTACATTACTAAAAAATTAAGGAGTTATCAAATTGAAGTCTATCCAAAACACCTACATCAACGCCTTGTTAGCTGATGCAACGTATGTACACGCTATCGATCCAAGCGTTTTGCTTATTCCATTAGAGGAGAAGTTATCGGCGCGCATGACCGAGTCAGTTGCCAAATACATCTCCGACAATTTCACCGTACTCACTCAAATTGAAAGTGGAGACACGTTACTGCCCGGCTATTCTGGCTTTGACAGCACCGTCTGGCGTCAAAAAGCAGATGGCAAATTGTTCGTTTCCATGCGCGGCACTGAGCCAGGTCAAGATTTATTTATCACCGATGCTGATTTGGCATTGACGGGCAACGCACGTGCGCAATTGGTCGATATGGTCAATTGGTGGCTCCGCGAAACAGGCTCTGTGGATGAGTCGGTTCGCCAGATTAGCTATAACTTGCCAATTTTAGGCGCTGCACAGTTTTATGAAACATCGCCAGCCATGGGAACTGGACGCATCACTGCAACAGACCTTGCACAAGGAATAGAGCTAAACGGGCATAGCCTCGGAGGTTATCTGGCCGCTGCATTCGCACGCCTGTTTGGTAGCCAAGCACATGTGCAACATACCAGCACTTTCAACAGCGCAGGCTTTGCGCCAGGAGCTGAATCTGCTTTTGCGTCACTACAAAACCTGATTGGTCCAAGCTACGGCCTTGGCCGCTTCCCCAACGCAGCCGAGCAGACCAACTACTTTGCCAAAAACGGTATCAACCTGACCACCAACAACACATGGTTCAGCCAAACAGGCAACCGCGTAGAGTTATTCAACGAAGCAGACACCACCCAAGTGGGCAACCACTTCATGTACAAACTCACCGATGCCCTAGCCCTAGGCAACGCCCTGTACACCCTAGACCCAAGCCTGACTACAGCCAAACTCAACTTGCTGCTTGAGGCGGGGAGCAACAAGACTGAAGCGTCCATCGAAGGTGTCTTCGAAGGCCTGCGCAAAGCGTTTGGAGGCCCTGGCCTTGCGCCGCTTGCCGTGGGCGATGCCAGTGACAGCGCAGATTCTCGCAAAGCCTACCACGCCAGCCTAGCTGCCTTGCAAAACACCCCCGCCTTCAAAGGCCTAGAGGGCATTGTCAACATAGGCGTTGCAGGTAAAAACCTAGGCGATGTTGCCCGCAACGATTTTGGCGCTTTAGCCGCCCTGCAAGATTTGTCCCCCGTTTGGCTAACAGGCAAGACCCCAGCAGATGATTTCACGCTATCGAACATGTGGTACGACAGCCGCAATGCTGACTACCTAGCTTGGGAGGCTGATAGAGACAGCAGCGCCAGCACTCCTAAGACTTTTACAGACAACTGGATACAAGATCGAGCTGCCATGCTGCAAGCGATCAGTACTCGCAATAAACAAGACAACACCACTGGTTTGGTCTACGACGCGGCAGCACCAAGCGACCACGCTATTGCATTCCAGTGGTATGGCGCAACGCCAGCCGTAGGGCAAACCCTGCCTGGCCTGAGCACCCTCATCACCCAGCGCCAAGGCGGCGCAGCTTCCAAAGAACAGCGCATATTCTTTGGCGACGACAGTGCTAACGGCATCACGGGAACAGATAATAAGCTAGGTGACCACCTCTACGGCGGTGGCGCAGACGACACCTTGAGCGGCCTAGGCGGTGATGATTATTTGGAAGGCAATGCAGGCGACGACACCCTAAACGGGGGTGCCGGAAACGATACCTTCACAGGTGGGGCGGGCACAGACAGCTATGTATTCAGTAGCGATGGGACAAGCTTTGGGTATGACACCATTGTGGACGCTGGTGGCCTAGGCAGCATCCAAATTGGCGATAAAACGGCTGGCCAAGGCGGCTTAGTGGGCATCAAGCTGGCTGACAACGTCTGGGAAAGCCAAGACAAGAGCGTGGTCTACACCACCATGGGCGGTAACTTGATTATTGGGCAGCGCAATGCCACCTCGGGCGCAGGCGCAGCCACCGTGTCGGGCACTATTACGGTGAAAGACTGGGTGGACGGGCAGTTGGGCATTAGCCTGCCGGACGCCCAGGTGGCCCAACCTGTGGTGCCTGGTGTGCTGTTTTTCAGGGGCGACCAAATTGCCCCTACTGAGCCTAACCCGCAAACCCCCAGCAAGCTGCGCTACAACTGGAGCGCTACCAGCTGGGCGGCAGATGGCACGCTGGTTGGCGGGGTGGCTGCGCCTGACTTTAACGATGTGATTGACGCGGCGGC
>JANOYR010000275.1:0-7971 GCA_031428975.1 Polaromonas sp.
TCAAACCGCGGTGCTTGCCACCTGCGCGGCTACACCATTGCGTCTGAAGTGCTGGGCATTCCGGTAAAAACCGATCCACTGGCGCACGAAGGCAAGCCAGAGCTGGTCAAAGCATTCCAAGATGCCACGGCAGCTTTTGACAGCTCAGGCCTGTGCGTGTTCACCACCTTTGCATGGGGCTTGGCGGATCTAGCGCCGCAAATGGCAGCCGCCTGTGGCGACCAATACACCACCGAAGAGCTTGAGAAAATCGGCGAGCGTATTTGGAACATGGAGCGCGAGTTTAACAACGCAGCGGGCTTTACCGCCAAAGACGACAGCCTGCCCAAGCGCCTGCTCACCGAAGCCGTGAAAACTGGGCCTGCCAAAGGCAAGGTAAGCGAGCTTGCTCAAATGATGCCCAAGTACTACGAAGTGCGCGGCTGGGACTCTGAGGGCAGGCCTACTGCCAAAACCAAAGAACGCTTAGGTCTTTGATTGCTGGTTTGATTTGACTTACAAAAAGCGGTCCTGCGTGGCCGCTTTTTAAATGCAGGAGTAGCACAATGCACCACATCATCATAGGCGCGGGCCCCGCTGGCGTGATAGCCGCTGAGACCATCCGCAAACACGCGCCGCACGACGCCATCACCCTGATTGGCGAAGAAAAAGAGGCGCCGTATTCGCGCATGGCCATTCCCTACCTCTTGGTGGGCAACATTGCCGAGCAGGGCACGCATTTGCGCAAATCTGCATCTCATTTGGCAGAATTAAATATAAAAATAGCCAATGTCACCGTCAAATCGTTAAACTGCGCTACTAAAAGCGTAGTAATTAGTGATGGCGCAAGTTTGACTTACGACAAGCTCTTGATAGCCACAGGCTCCACCCCCATGCGCCCACCGATTGCAGGCATAGACTTGCCGGGCATCTACAGCTGCTGGACATTGGCCGATGCGCGCGCCATCATGGACAATGTCAAACCCGGCTCACGCGTACTTCAAATGGGCGCAGGCTTTATCGGTTGCATCATCATGGAGGCGCTGGCGAATCGGATTGGCACAAGTGCCAAGCGCATCGAAAGTGGCAATGCAGGCAAGCTCAGCGTGGTGGAAATGGGTGACCGCATGGTGCCGCGCATGATGGGCGCGGCGGCGGGTGGCATGATCAAGCGCTGGTGCCAAGCCAAGGGTGTGGACGTGCACACAGGCGCACGCGTGGAGTCCATCACGCAGCAGGGTACGGCCCAAAACGCGACACTTTTGGCCAAGCTGTCTACGGGCGAATCCATAGAGGCTGACGTCATCATCAGCGCCACTGGCGTGAAGCCCACTATTGGTTTCCTCAAAGATTCTGGCGTGGATTGTCGTATTGGGGTGTTAACCGATGACCAGATGCAAACCAATGTGGCGGGTGTGTATGCAGCGGGCGATTGCGCCGAGGCGTTTGACCACTTCACGGGTACGCAGGTGGTGAGTGCCATCCAGCCCAACGCGGCTGACCAAGCGCGCATAGCAGCGCTGAACATGGTGGGGCAGGGTGCACGCTTGCAGCAGGTCACGCAAATCAATGTGCTAGACACGCTAGGGCTGATTTCCACCAGTTTTGGCAGTTGGCAAGGCGTGGCAGGCGGCGAGCAGGTTGAGATTGAGGACAAAGCGGCTTACAAGCTGTTGTCCATGCAATTCAAAGACGACACCATGGTGGGCTGCAACAGCATTGGTTGGACCGACCACGTGGGCGCGCTGCGCGGTCTGGTAGAGGGCAAAGTAAAACTGGGCGCTTGGAAAGAAGCACTCATAGCCGACCCCACCAAGCTCATGGCCGCCTACATTGCCACCGCGCAGGGCCAAGACCAGTGGAACGGCGCGGCTGATGCACGTCGGCGTGGGTAAGCTTGCAGATAAACTGCCACTATGAAGATCACCCTGAAACTATTTGCCTCGCTCACCGATTTTTTGCCCGCAACCGACCGCGTGGGCAATATTACGCAGCTCAACGTTGCCCCAGAATCCACTATTTTGCAAATCATCGAGCCTTTTGGCCTGCCCATGAAGCTGGTGCATCTGGTGCTGGTCAACGGCACATATATTGACCCCGACAAGCGTGCCACTAAAACCTTGGTAGAAGGCGATGTGCTGGCCATTTGGCCGCCGATTGCTGGCGGTTAACACGGCGCAATCAACTTCATGCAATCGTTTTATGCCGCGCAGTTTGACCGGGAAATGGGTTGCTCTGAGCGCGAATGGCTGATGTGGCTGCCCGCCGCTATGGGGGACGTGCGTTGGAGTCTTGGAACGGGCGCGCTACAAGCCCAGCCACTGGCGGCATCTGACGCTGCCAGCCTGTGCATCATGTGGCACATTGGCGAGCCAAGACGCATTGGCATGGTGACCCTGCCCAGACTGCTTGTGCGCTTTGTGTTTGAAGCCATGGATGATGCCCAGCGCTACATGTTCATGAAGCGCTTTGATTTGTATATGCAGCGAGGGGGTGGGTAGCATCTGCACGTGACCCAGCCACACCTGCAATCACAGCCTCCATTCTTTGCCCAGCATCGGCTTGTCTCGCACTGGCCAAACCGGGCACAGCATGTGCACGACTTCCATCAAGCTGATCCACTCGGCTATGGGGTCTGCGTTGGCAAGCGGTGGCTGGTAAGGCACACCCGCATCGCGCACCTACACTGTGTTTGAATCCGCTGCAAATACGGAGTCTTTCAGTGCAGGTTGTGTTTTAGTTGCCATTTTCTAGAATGAGCCTATTGAGCAGTTCTGTTTGATTGAACAGTGCAAAGTACTCTCGCAATTGCGCCATGCTCTGAAGCTTCGCTTAGCAGTCGGCGCGCAAGGGGACGGTGCGCGTAAAGCAAATCCAGCCCTTCTGAGCCGCGCACCTAGTTGGCGGCGTCTTCGCTGCGGTGGATGCATTGGTAGCCCAGTTTCAGCAAGGCCTCATGCACCTTATCGCCATCGTCTGCATCTAATAGAAAATCCACATCCTTGGTGGCGCGTACGACGCTATGTGCAACCACCGCCAAGCCGCCGATCAAGGCAGGCTTTGTGTCTGCGGCTGCGAACATAGCAAGCGCCTCGCGGATTTGTTCAACAAGATTGGACATATTCACAAAAATGGATAATACGTTTTATATCGCAAGAAAAAATGACCAATGTCATCGTGATATGGTCTTATCGTGCTATGAAATACAAAGCACTCTTGATTCCAAGAGTAGTCAACAACAAGCTGCCCACCAAATGCAAAGCTGTTGTGCCCAGCGCCAAGGCATAGCGCTGCGCTTGCAGCATCTGCACCACCTCTGCTGAAAACGATGAAAATGTGGTGAGTGCACCCAAGAAGCCCGTGACCAAGGCCATGCGCCAAACGGGGTCGAGCTCGGGCATGGCTTGGAACACGGCCACACACACGCCCACCAAATAGCCGCCCAGCAAATTGGCCGCCAGTGTGCCCCAAGGCAGCACAGCGCCCGCGTTGAGCCACAGCCCCAGCTGCCAGCGCGCCAGCGCGCCAAGCGATGCACCAATACAAATTGCAAAAATAGTTACCATGCAGCCAGTGTAGCCAATTGCCTTAAGCATTTGCCACCTGCAACTGCCACAATTGCCAGAATTTGCATTTATCATGGCGCATGGCTATTCAATTTAATGCGTTACAACAGCCCAATGCAGGCGGCAAAGGTTTTTTAGGCATCATCATGCTTGACACCCATTTTCCACGGCTGCTGGGGGATGTGGGGCATCCTGATACATTTGGGCTATCCGTGCATTTTGAGACCATACGTGGTGTGTGGCCAGACAAGGTAGTGCAGTCGGCGGCCAGTCTGCGGCAAGCGCGCATTGTGCCAGGCTTGCAAAATATTGTGCGCTTACTTGATCGCAAGGGCGCATGGGCCATTACCACCAGCTGCGGATTCTTGGTGTTGTTACAAAAAGAGTTGCAATCGGTTACCCGTGTGCCCGTGATCAGCTCCAGCTTGATGCAGCTCCCCGCGCTGCTCAAAAGCCATGCGCAAGTGGGCGTGCTTACCATCAGCGCAGGCAAGCTGGGCACTGAGCATTTGCGCGCGGCGGGTGTGCCCAAGGAGCGTTTGAAAGATGTGCTGGTGCAAGGTGTGAACCCATTGGGCGAATTTGCCACGCAGATTTTGACTAACCAGCCCAGCATGAACTTGGACAAAGCCAGCGCAGATGTGGTGACCGCTGCAGTAGCGCTAAAAGCACGCGCCCCAGCCTTGCAAGTGCTGGTGCTGGAATGCACCAATATGCCGCCCTACCGCGCCGCCATTACCGCAGCCACGGGTTTGCAGACGTTTTGCTTAACCGATGAGCAGCGCCTGCTCAAGCCATTTGCCCAAGCCCCAAAGCAGCTAACACCCAATGCGCCTATTGCGCCTAACCAAGCGGCTGCTTAGCCCATTTTTTGCGGCAAATAGGTAGCCACCTGCGGCACAAACCACAGCAGCAAAACCATCAGCAGCATCAAAAAGAAAAAAGGCAAAGTCACCCGCGCTATGTAGGTGATTTCTTTTTTGGTCATACCTTGCAGCACAAACAAATTAAAACCCACTGGCGGTGTGATTTGCGCCATTTCTACCACAATTACTACAAAAATTCCAAACCAAATCAGGTCAATGCCCGCAGCCTGCACCGTGGGCAAGAGCACGCCCATGGTGAGTACCACCATCGAAATGCCATCTAAAAAGCAACCCAAAATCGCATAAAAAACAGTGAGCGCCACAACCAAGCCAAAGGGGCTCAAGCCCAGCGAGGTAACAAACTCTGCCAAATGCCGAGGCAGACCGATATAACCCATGCTCAGTGTCAAAAACGAAGCGCCAGCCAATATCAAGGCAATCATGCAATACAGGCGCGTCGCGCCCATTAGCGATTCTTTGAACACTGCCCAACTGAGCGAGCGCTGCACTGCTGACAGCACAAACGAACCCAGCACGCCCACGGCGGCTGCCTCTGTAGCAGTAGCAAGACCAGTATAAATACTGCCCAGCACTGCACTAATTAGCCCAATAACTGGAATCAAATGCCGTGATTCGTAGATTTTTTGTGTAAAAGTATACGTTTCTAATGTGGGCGGAATTTTGCTTGGATTAAGCAGCGACCACACTACAATATAGCCGCTGAAAAGGCTGGCCAGCAGCAGCCCAGGCAGCACGCCCGCAATGAATAGCTTAGAGATCGACACCTCGGCCGTCACCCCATACACAATCATGATGATGGATGGCGGTATAAGCAAACCCAGCGTGCCAGCGCCAGCCAGCGAGCCGATGATTTGGTCTTGCGGGTAACCACGCTTGGTTAGCTCGGGCAGAGTCATTTTACCAATGGTCGCGCAGGTAGCGGCGCTGGAACCCGACACGGCAGCAAAAATGGTGCAGCCAATCACATTGGTGTGCAGCAAGCGCCCGGGCAGCCAGTTCACCCACGGCGCAAGGCCTTTGAACATGCTCTCCGAGAGCTTGGTGCGAAACAAAATTTCGCCCATCCAAATGAACAGCGGCAGCGCAGTCAAAGTCCAGCTCGACGAAGATCCCCAAATCGTCACTGCCATGGCATCACCAGCAGGGCGGCTAGAAAACAACTCCATACCAATCCACGCCACCCCCGAGAGTGTCAGGCCAATCCACACACCGCTGCCCAAAATGAGGAACAGTGAGCCCACCAAGAGCAGGGTAATTGCAATATCGTTCATGGAAATTATTCGTTATGCAGCATTTCATCGCTGCTGGCTACCACGCGCTTGCCCAACAACTCCATCACAAAGTCATCTACAAAAGCGATGAAAAGCACCAACGTGCCAACTGCCATGCCAATTTGAGGAATCCACAGCGGTGTGGCATCGTTGCCAGTAGAAATATCTTTGAAATCCCACGACTGGTAGGACAGCTTGATACTGTAGTAACAAAACAAGCCCGACAAAAAAACTGCAGCCGCTAAGCACCAAATCTCTAAACCGCGCTTGGCCTTACCGCCCAATGCATTGATCAGCAAGGTGACGCGGATATGCTCGCCGCGCTTGAGTGTGTGCGCCAAGGCCAGAAAGCCAGCGCCAGCCATGCAGTAGCCCGCATACATATCGGTGCCGCGAAAGTTAATCGCCACATAGCGGTCTACCATGCCCAGCACCACCATCACCAAGGTCAGCACCATCATGGCCGCTGCCACCCAAGCAGCGCCGTCATAGAGTTTGTTTAAAGCACTGCGCATGCAATACTTTACTTTTTGCTGTAAGTCGCGACCATGGCTTGGCCGTCTGCGCCTGCCTTCTTCACCCAGTCAGCCTGCATGATTGAGCCAACTTGTTTCAAGTCAGCAGCCAATTTGGCAGGTGGTGTCATGATTTTCATGCCTTTTTCAGCCAGCGCTTTTTTATACCAATCGCTTTTTTCGGCGCTGACTTTCCAGCCACGCTCTTCGGCTTCGGCTGCGGCCTTGGTCACTGCGGCTTGCGTGGCAGCATCCAGCGCGTTAAAGGCTTTCAAATTCACAATGATGGCGTTTTTAGGTAGCCACGCTTGCGTGTCGTACCAATACTTCACGCTCTCGTAAATCTTGCTGTCGTAGCCAGTAGAGCCCGAGCTCATCATGCTCTCCACCACGCCTGTGGCAAAGGCTTGGCTCACCTCAGCGGCCTGAATGGTCACGGGCTGCGCGCCAATCAGCTCGGCCATTTTGGCCGTGGCGGGGCTGTAGGCACGCCATTTAACGCCGCGCATGTCGGCCACTGAAGCGATTTCTTTCTTCACATACAGGCCCTGCGGAGGCCAAGCCACGGTGTACAAAAGCTTCATGCCTTGGGCGCTCAGGGCTTTGTCTAGCGCTGGTTTTTGCGCAGCATAAAGCTTTTTGCTGTCGGCATAGCCAGTGGCTAAAAACGGGATGCCGTCTGCGCCAAAAATCGGGTTTTCGTTTTCATAGTTCACCAGCAAAATCTCGCCAATCTGCGCCTGCCCGCCTTGCACGGCGCGCTTGATTTCGTTGGCTTTAAAAAGCGATGCATTGGCATGCACCGTGATTTTGAGCTTGCCTCCGCTGGCTTTGTCGATGTCGTTGGCAAACTGCACCAAATTTTCGGAGTGAAAATTGGTAGCAGGGTAGGCCGCTGGCAAATCCCATTTGGTTTGGGCAAAGCTGCTGGTTACTGCTACGACGCCTGCAAGCGCCAGCGTATATTTCAATTTGAAAGCCATATATTTTCCAATCCAAGAAAAAAATCAATCACACCAAGCACAGTGGCTTGCGCGTATGCCAAGGATAGCTGCAAATTTCGTGCCCGCCAATCCGTGTATTCCCCCGTATAGTCTGTGCTTTAGCACTGAAATGGCCGATGTATGAATTTGCGCTTTGTAGAGGCTTTTTATTGGGTGGCCACCCTCAAATCAGTTACCCGTGCGGCTGAAAAGCTGTTTTTAACCCAATCGGCCATGTCAGCCCGCGTGGCAGCGCTTGAAGAGGAGTTGGGCGTGCTGCTGCTCGATAGGCGTGACAAGCAGTTTCGCCTGACGGTGGCGGGCACGCGCTTTGTCGGCTATGCCCACAAAATGCTCGATTTGCAGCGTGAGATCAAGGCCGAAATGGGCTCGGGCATGGCACTGGCCGCCAGCCTGCGTATTGGGGCGATAGAGTCGGTGCTGCATTCGTGGCTCATTCCGTGGATAGAGCAGCTGCGCGTGGAGCAGCCGGGCTTGGAACTTGAGCTCACGGTGGAAACCACGCCCGTGCTCATGGACCAGGTGCAGCGCGGTGCGCAAGACATCGTCTTTGCCGCCCTGCCCGCAGGGGGGGAGGGCGTGCGCACCAAGGCGCTGCCCGCCATGGCCATGGCCTTTGTGGGGCTGGCCGCCCAGCACCGCAAGCGCAGCTACACGCTCGCTGAGCTGGCCAAAGAAGAGCTGCTCACCTTTCAGCGCGGCTCGCAGCCCCATGTGGCACTGCTCGATGCGCTGCGCCAAGCCAAGGT
>JANOYR010000276.1:0-8631 GCA_031428975.1 Polaromonas sp.
GCCGCGCTCCTGTGCCCAAACTCGCTTTGGTTCGTGCCATGTCGCTCTCCTGTGATGGGGGTGACGTAGTATGGCATAATTTTACTTAAATGAACAGTATTGGGTATGCCCGCCATGAGGGAGCGGCGGGAGAGCCAAAACCCTGCTCGGGCGTCTCAGAACGAAGAACAAAAACAAAAAGGCGGGAATTCCCGCCTTTTGTATTGCATCGACGTTCGCTTACGGCACAAAAGTAATCAAGCCAGCTCCTGCCGTGTAACGGCGGTAAGTAACACCTGTATCTCCGCGTATGTAGTACGTCACAGCACCTAGGGGACAGATCCCGGCCGCGGGGTTAGCTGAGCAGTAGTTAGTCCTAGACGTATCAACAACATTGAATTCGTAGATTCTCCAAATGTAATTACCCTGTGCATCTGTGGGGGAAAAAGTATCAGGAAAATTAGTGTAGAAAGACGGAAATCCAGTCAGTTTTATGCGGATAAAGAATTCATCACCGAGTTCTGTATAACAATCTTCGCCACGATCGTCACAGACTTGTTTAGGTTCTGTCTTGTAGTATGAATTGATTGCGAACTGGGCTCGGGTATTGGCAAAATACTCCAAATTCTCCCAACGGTAGGTGTCGGTCGGGCCATTCGGGTCTATTTGACCGTCGGTGAGGTTTCGTTGGTGCCACTGGTGCACGTCGTAGCCATTGCTACTGGTTAGCTCCGTACGATCACCGAGAAAACCAACGGTTTGGTGTATATTAGAAACTGCTACGCCGCCCGAACAAACGCCGCTAACATTGCAGCGGTCGCGCTGCACATTCAAACCACTGCTCTCTGAAATCACAATGCGGTCGTCAATGCCAAAGTTGCGTAACTGGACTTCGGGGCTTAGCCCAGGATTCTCAAATGTGGCTACGTTGGCAGCGTCAATGCGTGGATTCCAAAACAAAACCTTTTGGCCACCGCAGAAATCATAAGCCTTGAGCGCTTCTACATTTCCTCCTGGCAAGCCGGTGTAGGTGAAAGTGCCCTGCACTGTCGAGGACTTTGCTTCGGTGTCGTAGACGGACAAACAAGCCCCTACAGTGACCGTTACGGTCAGTTGTGCCGATGCCGCGTTGTAATTGGCATCGCCCGCATAGTTGGCCGTGATGCTGGTGCTGCCGGGTTCTAGGCCCAATACATTGCCCTCAGCGTCAACGCTGGCTATTGTGGAATTGGCAGAGCTGTAAGTCACCATGCCTGCAGGTGGCGTGCCCTGCACGCCCGAGAGGCTGGCGCTACTGGTGATGGCTGGAGCGCGGGTTTGCACAGCCAATGTGCTGGTGCTGGCAAAAGCCAAAGTGGGGTTGGCCTTGCCAACCGCCAATGCATATGGCGTTGCATTGCCAATCGCATAGTTGTCATCCGCTGCCGAGCTGGCAGACATCAAGCTGCTGCCCACTGCCAAGCCAGTAATAGCTCCCATGGGATCCACAGTGGCCACGGTGGTGGACGCACTGGCATAGGTCAAAGTGAGGTTGGCCACACTGGGCAGGGGCTGCGTGCCAAGGCTGGCAGGCGCTGACACGCTGGCCACGTTCACTGGCCCTGCTTGGCCAAAGCCCATGCTGGTGGTGGGTGTGCCAAACACCACCACGGGCGTGGCTTTGTTGATGGTGAGCGGATAGCTGGTGCTTTGCGCGGCGGCGCAGGTGCCTACTGCGGGCACGCTAGCCTGTATGGCGGCTTGGCCTGCGCCTTTGAGCGCTACTGCGCCTGTGGCTGCATTGAGCATGACCAAGCCGCTGCCAGTGGTGGCGCTGTAGGTGATGGTCGGGGCGTAGCTGGTGCCGCCTGTGGCGCAGGTGACCGTGGCGGCATTGGTGAAGTCGGCATCGCCTAATTTCACTGCTTTGGTGTTGGCAGCAAAGCTGATCACGGGCACGGTTTGCGCCGTCACGTTGACGTTAAAGGTGGCCACGCCAGCGGCAAATTGGCCCACCACAGCGGCTTGGCTGACTTGAATTTGGGCAGAGCCTACGGCCAAGCCTGTGACCAAACCTGATGTATTGACCGAAGCATTAGAGCCGCCAGAGACTACAGAGTACACAAAGCTTGCTGTGGAATTGCTTTGGGCTGTGAGCTGGGTGGTGCCGCCCATTTGCAGGTTGTTGCTGCCGCCCACTGCGATGGTGGGTGTAGGCGCTGGCGTGAGGCTGATCGTGATGGCTGAGCTGAGCAGGCCAGAGCCAACCACCAAAGTGGCGGTATTGGCAGTTTGGCTGACCTGCGCGTTGGCGCAGTCCACGCCTGTGAGCTGTGTGCCTGTGGCGTTGGCTGTGCCTTGGCTGGTGCAGCGGGTGCTGCCCAAATTGACATACATGCTGTTAAACAAGCCTGTGCCTGCAATGGTCATGTTGCTGCTGCCCTGCGCGCCTTGGATGAGGCTGGCGGGGGTGGCGGCCAGCGCCACGATGGGCGGCACGGCGAATGTGACGCTGGTGCTGTTGCTGGCAGTGCCTGCGCCAAAGCCTGTGAGTAGCAGCACGCCGTTGTTGCGAACTTCGTTTTCGTTAGCCTGTGGGCGGGTGTTGGTCACGTTGCAGGTGTAGCGCAATTGGTTACCTGTGTTGCCCGCTATTGGGGAGCAAGCAAGGCCTGCGAGTGTGAGTGCTGCATTGGGCGACAAGCTGCAGCCTTTGATCGTGACGCCCGTGCCTTGGGCGGCGTAGGTGAAGTTGGTGGGGCTTACCTCAGTCACAATGGCGCTGCTTTGGCAGCTCTGGCTGCCTGAGCCTAGAAATATCGTGGTGCTGGGCGCTAGGCCTTTCACCGTCACCCCACCTGCCTGCACGGCAAAGGTGGCGGTGGCGCTGGTAGCGCCCATCACGCAGCTGGCTACCACGCTGGCGGCACTCAGGGTGGGCGCGGCGCAGGTCATGTTGCTGGTGGCTAGGCTGGCAGCTGCTAGGTTGCCGCCCGAGGCCGTGAATGTGTAGGTGCTGCCAAAAAGGGGCACGCTGACTGTGCCCCCGCCGTTAGCTGCGCTGGTTATCGACAGACGGTTTACAAAGGGAGTGTTATCGGCTGCGGCCACTACATTGGCGCTGACTGCGGCTTTGGTCACCGCTGTGTTGGCTTGCACGGCGGGGTTGCTGTTTTTAGTGGGGTCGGCAAGGTTGGTGGCGGCTGTGGCTATTTGGTTGGCCACGCCAGCACTTAAGGTGGCTACGCCTGCGCTGTTGGTGGTAACCGCTGCTGCTAAGGTGCTGATTAAACTGCCCAGGCTCACGCCTTGGTCTTTTTGCATTTGGGCGATGGCGGCCAAGAGCGTGCCGTATTGGCCTGCGGCGTTGTTGCTGGCGGCGCTGGTGTTCACGTCGGTGGGCACGGTGCTCAAGAGGTCGATGGTGGCGGGCAGGCCAAAGGCTTGGGCAATGGTTTTGGCAGCGGCGGCCATTTTGGTGGGGTCGCCGCCGGCGGACTGGTAGACCATTTCAGACAGCGGGCTCACGGTCATTTGGGCACTTGGGCTGCCAGCAGCGTCTATGACAATGCCGCTGCGCAGCACGGTGGTGTTGGTCACCACTTGGCCAGTGGCTTCGTCGGTATACGTGCCGCCAGTACAGCTGGCCGAATAGGCGCCAGCGGTGGTGAGGTTGCCAAAGTTGATCACGCCAGCTGTGGTGGTGGCGGTGAGTACTTGTTGGTTGGCGCTGTTAAACAGGTTGCACACTGCGCCTGTGATGGGGCCTTTGCTTAGGTAGCCAGTGACTGCGGTGGCGCTGGCAGAGCTTGAAGTGCTCACTATCTCGTCGCCTCCTCCGCAGGAGATGAGCGCGGCGCTGGCACTGCACAGCAGGAGTTTTTTGAACATAGGTAGCCTTTTCAACATCAGAATGCACCTAACTGTACAGAATTAAACCTTTAAAGTCTGTGATTCTGCGCACATTTCAAAAAATTAATCCCGAATGACTACATCCAATAGATGCGTGCCGTGTGGGTTGTCCATGCAATACGAACACCAAAATGTAATGTTCGCGTCAGCTAGTGCAAAAATGGATGCGCGTCTCTAGGTAAAACCTATTTTTAGTTTGTAAAATGCTGCAATGCAACATAATTACTGTTGTTGCATGGTCTCAGCCACTTTTTGGTTGAGAAAATTTAACTGCAAAGGCCTGCCCCATGCTCTACCAAATCTACGAAACCCAGCGGGCCATGATGGAGCCTTTCACAGAATTTGCGCAGGCCAATGCCAAGGTATTTGGCAATCCGCTGAGCAGTTTTGGCCAAGTGCCCTTCGCCCAGCGCCTAGCGGCTGGCTATGATTTGGTTTACCGATTGGGCAAAGATTACGAAAAGCCAGTGTTTGGCATCCGTGCGGTGGAAGTCGAAGGCAAAGAAGTCGCCATCCATGAGCGCATTGAATTGGACAAAACCTTCTGCGAACTGCGCCGCTTTAAGCGCTTTACAGATGATGTGGGCACGCTCACCAAGCTCAAAGGCCAGCCTGTTGTTTTAATTGTTGCCCCACTGTCTGGCCACTATGCCACATTACTGCGCGACACGGTTAAAACCATGCTCACAGGCCACAAGGTTTTTATTACCGACTGGAAAAATGCCCGCCTAGTGCCCTTGGCTGACGGCGAATTTCATTTAGACGACTATGTGAACTATGTACAAGAGTTCATTCGCCATTTGCAAGCATCGTATGGCAATTGCCACGTCATGAGTGTTTGTCAGCCGACTGTGCCGGTGCTGGCTGCGGTGAGCCTGATGGCTTCGCGCGGTGAACTAACGCCTTTGTCTATGACCATGATGGGTGGCCCCATTGACGCACGCAAATCGCCCACAGCGGTGAACAACTTGGCTATGAACAAACCCTACAGTTGGTTTGAAAACAATGTAATTTACAAAGTGCCTGCCAGTTTTCCGGGCAAAGGCCGCCGCGTATACCCTGGCTTTTTGCAGCACACAGGTTTTGTGGCCATGAACCCGCAAAACCATGCCAAGAGCCATTTTGACTACTTCAAAGACTTGGTTAAAGGCGATGGCCGCAGCGCCGATGCGCACCGCAAGTTTTACGACGAATACAACGCCGTGTTGGACATGGATGCCGACTACTATTTGGAAACCATCGAGACGGTGTTCCAAAAATACAAGCTTGTTAACGGCACCTGGGATGTAAAAAATCCTGAAGGCGTGCCAGAGCGCGTCCAGCCTGCCGACATACGCGGCACCGCCGTGCTGACGGTAGAAGGCGAGTTGGACGACATCAGCGGAAGCGGCCAAACACAGGCTGCGCACGGCCTGTGCTCTGGCATACCCGACTCCAAGAAACTGCATTTTGAAGCCAAGGGCGCAGGCCACTACGGCATATTTTCAGGTAGCCGCTGGCGCGATATGGTGTACCCAGTGGTCAAAGACTTTATTTTGGCCAATAATGCACAAAAAACAGCCAATGTCACCGTAGAACCGTCATTTGTAGCTATAGAAAATGAAGCGCCGTCTGTGGTTGCTCCAACCGAGGCGGTAGTTGCCGTTGCTGTGGTGTCTAAAATTCCAACGCCTGCGCCACGTGCAAAACGCCCATTAGCACCCAAAGCAGCGGTGAAAGCAACGGTAAAGCCAGCGGTGAAGGCAGCGGTAAAGCCACCGGTGAAAACCGCTTGGGCCAAAACTACGGCTACGAAATAAAGCATGCCAGCCAGTGCGCAGCAGATTCTTGCCCTGCTGCCGCACACCCAGTGCCAGCGCTGCGGCTACCCCGACTGTGCCGCCTATGCGCAGGCGGTGTACGAGGGGGCCGCAGCCATCAACCAATGCCCCCCCGGCGGCCAAGAAGGCGTGGAGCGGTTAGCCGCTGCCACAGGCAAACCCGCCCTGCCTTTGAACCCTGTTCACGGACGTGAACAAGAACGCAGCGTAGCCTACATTGACGAAAACTGGTGCATCGGCTGCACCCTGTGCATCAAAGCCTGCCCGGTGGATGCCATCATCGGCAGCAATAAGTTCATGCACAGTATCATCGAGCCCCTGTGCACAGGCTGCGAGCTGTGTATTCCCGCCTGCCCAGTAGACTGCATAGAACTAGAGATCGCCACGCCCGGGCGCACAGGCTGGCAAGCATGGTCTGCCGATTTGGCGTTGCAGGCTGATCATCGCTATGAAAAACATAGTGCAAGAAGACCATATGACAGTGACATCTTGCATAAAAAGCATCAAAACACCTTAGAAGCCAAGCTGGCCGACCCCACGCTGGGCTCGACCATCACAGACAGCGCGGTATTGGATAAAAAGCGGGCGTTTATAGAGGCGGCACTGGCCAAGTCGCGCAATCGCGCGGTGTAGTGTTGTCAGTTAAAAAATCCGTTTAAACCACAGCAGAGACAGTGCACTCGCGGCTATTGCCAAGATTGCTCCCAAAAGCGCCAGCAGTCCTGCAATTTCTGTTTCTTTTTTCTCCACCAGCAGGCGAGAAGACAGCTTGGTGTAGACTTTTTTCAAGTCTTCGGCTGAACCCGCGTAAAAATACTCGGCCTGTGTGCGCAGTGCTATGGCTTTGAGGCTTTCCTCGTCTAGGCGCACGCGCATAGACCAACCTTCAAAACCAATGGTCTCGCCGTCTTTGGTGCCAATGCCCACGGTGTAGACACGGACACCTTTGTCGGCAGCTAGTTTGGCCGCCTCGGCGGGGTCTACACCTGTCGTGCGTTGGCCATCTGTTAGCAAAATGATAGCTGCTGAGCCATAACTGCCAGCTGCTACGGGCGCTGCATCTTTAGTGTCTTTGCTTTCTTTGGGTTTATCTGCGCCACCCAGTGGGCGGCTGGCTGGGCGGCCGTATTGCATGTGCGCTAGGTCAATGCCTGCATCGGGAAATAGTGTGGCCAATGACACCACCATGCCATTGCCTATGGCCGTGCCGCGCTGCATTTGAAAGCGGTCTATGGCCGCCACTAAGTCTTCACGATTGACGGTGGGGGCTTGCACCAAGGCGGCAGTGCCTGCAAACGTGACAATACCGACCTTCACATTGCGCGGCAAATCGGTCAAGAAGGCTTTGGCGGCGTTTTGCGCCGCTACCAACCGGTTGGGCAATACATCGGTGGCGCGCATCGAACCGGACACATCCATGGCCAGCATAATGGTTTCTTGCTGCATGGGCAAAGTGACAATCGCTAGTGGGCGGGAAGCTGCAAAAATCATAGCTACTAATGCAAGCAGCATAAGCGCAGGGGGTATGTGGCGCTTATAAGTGCTTTGCGTGCCCATGGCTAATTTAAGCAGTCCTAGCTGGCTGAAGTCGACACTGTGTTTAGCCTTGCGGCGCAGCAACCAAACATACAGCAGTACCAAAACAGGAACTGCCAGCATCAGCCAAAGCAGGTGTGGCCAAACAAAATTCATACAAATCTCCTCATGGGGGTCGCGCTGCCCGCTGCGGCATGCGAGGTGCTGCCCGCTGCAGCATGTGAAGTGCTGCCCGCTGCGCAGCGGGCGCGCTGCTTACGCTGCTGGGCAAAGCGCATGATGGCCTCCACCAGCGGTTCGGTGGTGAGCAAATCGAGCGCATCGACTCCCGCGCGGATAAAAATACCTTGTAAATCGGCTTGGCGTTGTGCGGCCAGCTCTTCAAAACGCATGCGCAGCTTGGGGTTACTGGTGTCTACCAATAAAGCTTCGCCAGTTTCAGGGTCAGTTAAGCTCAGCATTCCCAAATCCGGCAAGGCGTTTTCAGCCGGATCGGCCAAGCGCACGGCTATGACCTCATGTTGAAGGGCAAGCTGGCCCAGCGCCTTCTCCCAGCCGGGCTGGCTGATGAAGTCAGACACCACAAAGACCAAGCTGCGGCGCTTGATTGTGCCCAGCGCGGCTGTGAGCAAATGGCTAAGTTGGGTGGCTTGTCTGCTAGGTTTTGGCTTTGCTTGTGGCAAAAGCTGGTGCAGCAGCCGCAGCACATGCAGGCGTCCGCTGCGCACTGGCAATAAGGCATCTAGCTGCTGGCTATACACCAGCGCCCCCACTTTGTTGCCATGGCGCGTCAGAAGACGCGCCAGCACACCAACAAAACCAACCAGTACGTCGCGTTTGCGCAGGGTTTGCGAGCCAAAATCCAGCGATGCACTGGTGTCCAGCAAAAACCAAGCGCCCAGTTCGCGGTCTTCTGTGTATTGGCGCACATGGGGCACTTGCAGGCGGGCGGTCACGTTCCAGTCAATGTGGCGCACATCGTCGTGGAATTGGTATTCGCGTAAGTCCGCCAAATCTAACCCGCCTCCACGAAAAAGGGTGCGGTAGTCGCCTTGCAACAAACCGTCAAGACGGCGAATCACCGTCCACTCAAGGCGCTTGAGGATTTGCTCGGCTTGCTGCATGGTGAGGGTAGCCTAGGCGGGGGGATTTGCGCTTTAGCTTAGCGACTTAGGCGGTGGCGGCTTCGGTGCTATGGGCCGCTTGGCTTGCAGAATGCGCGGTGGAATGAGCGGCTTCGTAATGCGCCAGCGGCTTGCTTGGGGGCAAGATTTTTTGCATGATCTTAGACACCATTCCATCAGGGGTCACGCCTTCGCTAAGCGCCTCGTAAGACAGCGATACGCGGTGTCTGAGCACATCGGGGGCAATATCGGTCATGTCTTCTGGCAAGGCGTAACTACGC
>JANOYR010000277.1:0-12034 GCA_031428975.1 Polaromonas sp.
TTTGGCTGAGTTTGCTTATCGCTTTAATCGCCGCTTTGATTTGGCTGCCATGGTGCCTCGGCTGCTTCGCGCTGCGGTGACTACTAAACCTCATCCTTTGACGGTTTTAAGGGCTGTCTGAGGCAGGTAACTAATCAGGTAATGTTATAACATACAATAATTTTCTTTGAAAAACTATTGTACTTAGACTTTGAGCGCAGTCCAAGGAAAATGCCGCATCACTTCTTGGATAAAAAACGTATTGTTTTGTTGCGCCATTTTTTTACAAAATTTGCCGCGACAAAAATTAATATCAAAATATATTTATGTGATTTGTCTAGGCCACGTAAATTTCGTACGCCTGAAGTCCATTGCAATCTGCGTACAAAATTTAGAACTAGAATTCGGTTTTGCTTACTGAATAAAGACAATAAAATTGTTTTTAGTGAAGGAACACTGTCTCTCTGAAATACATCACCAAAACCGAAACCGTCATGCTGTGAAGATTCCATAAAGGTGGTGGCGAGATCCTTATGTGGATCTTTGACGAGCATTTCCCATAAAAGCATAGAGGGCACTTTTAGTTCTGCAGCAGTTACTGAATGGCTAGCTAAATAAGGAGCCCAAATTTCAGCTGCTAACGCAACGCCATCTTGAAAATGTACGGTGAACTGCTCGAATGCCTTATTCTCATCCCTAGAAATCTTACGGTTAGGTATGACGCGATCATTTACTCGAGAATAACTTTCGACACTGCCAAGGCCTGATGTACACAGCATTTCCATGACTGAAAATGCTTCGAAAAATTGATGTGAATCAGTATCGATTAGCTCATTCGGGCCATATGCAAATTTAGCTACATTCGATGGCTGTGGATTAATTACCTTACGTAATCCTAGATAAAAACCTTCAATTACATTGTCTTGAAGAATACTTGCTAAGCTGTCTTGTATCGTTCCTCTCCAACCAATATCGACAACCCCTATTTTTGCATTTGAAGCAATACCTTTAGTCGTAAGAAACTCAACGATGCATTTTCTATTTTCAGTGATATTTTTATTCACGGCATCAATAAATTTTGAAGTTCTGAATAGTTTAACAACGCTCTCGTTCTCAGAGGGAGAGTCAATAATATCTGAGTCTTTCAAACCAACCTCAGATAAAACGTCCCCAAACTCCTCGTGATTTAGACCCAACGTGGAGAATAGGGCGGATATTTTCTGCGATTTTTGCAGACGCCAGATTCGTTGCAATTCCTCTATTGATACATATGCCATGGAGGCTACGAATGTAGACAGTCTGCTAACTTCGAGAATATCGTTTGGAGGCAGCTTTAATTTATACAGTGTGTTGAATGGAAAGATTAAGTTGTAGATTCTTTGAAAAAATTCCCCTTCACGCGTCATAAAATAAAGTCTATCAATACTATTTTGTAAACTTTTTTCAGCTAACCACACACTAAAACCAATGAAGATGGGTGCCAACTGACATCCAAGAAGAAATGCATTTTTTACGGTGGAGTTTGAGTAATCTGCGCGTGATTTTGATGCTTTTATAGTAATTTCATTGAGATGGCTAAAGAGTCTCTCTCTAGACGCAAATAAGCTCTCGCGTTCAAGTCTTTCTGCATGTAATTGGGTCGGTAAATATAAAACCCCTGTTACCCCTTCTTTACTTGCTGACTCAAAGTCAGACCACGAGTTATCACCAACATGCATATGTTCGTTTGGTAGAATACCGTAAAATTTGTGAACATGTCGGTAAAGTAGCCCGGATCGTTTATTTAGTCCTACACTACAAGAGCTTATTCCATTTTGAGCTAACGAGGCTAGACCTTTACTAAGAAGTATCTTGGACAACATGTCTGTTGGCATATAGAAATCTGATAAAAAAAGAGTTTGATCAGCTAAATACTTTTCCAAGAATGAACCTATTTCTGGATCTGCAAAGCTGGTCTCGATTTCTGTATCAAGTTCGTACTCTACTAATCTATTAATTAATAGTGTTTCAATATTTTCGTCGCAAATCTGTTTCAACCAGTTTTCGAATACATGCGATATTTGATACTCATCATCTCCACCATTTTTACGGGCGGCATTTGCCATTTGCGCTTCGATCTCTAGTCGGGAAAAATACAAATCCCAATGGGTGTGATATGTCGTATTTATTTTATAAGAGGTGGAAAAAAATACATGCGCACTAGTGTTTAACTTTACACACTCAGGATGGCACCGGCGACGGAGTAAAGTATCCCAGACATCAATAGTTAAAAGCTTGTACATTAGTAAACTTTTCGTTTGCCGAAAATAACCTCAATTGGTGCTTCTATATGTTTTAGAAGTAGTTTCAATTTCGGTGGAAAATTAATAGCGAAGCGTCTGAATTTGGTCGAAAACGAAGTTTTCGATGCTGTATTATTCTCGCGCGATTCGTTTTCGCTGTATGTTCGGAAAGCTAAATCAGTCAGTTCACGGAGTAATACACGATTTGCATTGGGTTTTGAGAGACATAAGTTAGTCCATTGCTCAAACTTTTCAGATGCACTTTCCCACGATGGCCAAGCGTTTGCTGTTATGGTTGCAGCGGTCTGTAGTCGGCGTATTTCACTACTATTATTTAGCAAATTTGTAAGAGTATTCACAAAGCAATCCATGTCTCCAGATGGTACAACTACAGCATTCACCTTGTTAATTATGTATTCATCGTGACCAGAAACATCAAATACGATAGCAGTGCCTCCACAATGAAATTGCTCCAACGGTGGGCCAAACATTCCCTCAACCGTGCTGAGCTTGATCAAAATATCACATGACCTATAGATCTCGGCAGTTTTAAAAATTGGAACTTGTGAAAATACCCTATTAACTCCAGGTAACCATGAAACTTTAGACCCTGTTAAAACCCATATGTCTTTCGCTCCAGCCTCTTTGGCAAGTCTTATACCAAGAGCAGTATTTTTAAAAGAAACCCCGAAATGTCCTTCTATAAGTACCCTCGGTTTACTTAAGTGTCGGTCTGCAATAACATTTCCCATAGTAGAGTAAACATCCTTACGGATGCCGTTTCTCACAAGTGTTGCATCGACTGCGTATAGCTGACTTAAGTATTTTTTTATCCAGGTTGCTTCGGTGAGATAGTGTAGTGGATACTGATAAGTTGATTCTACTAGAGCCCTTAATGATTGCTCATCAGCGGAGTAAAAGCGTGACTCGATTGATTGAACGAAATATGCGTAACTTTTGGATTCAAAATTACACAATTCAAAAGCAGTTTTCCACCATGTTGCAATTACCAAGTCAAATATTAACGCCTTTGCTTCATCGATAGGCAAACAATGAAGGCTAGAGGCTTCGTCATGCCAAGCATATGTTTTATTCGAAAAAGGCTCTTGTATAGCCAGAACAACTTCGTGCCCATTTTTTCTCATATAACTTGCATGCTGCAAAATTACATAGGTACCACCGCTCATTGCAATAGAGCCAACAAGAAAGCACAATTTCATATTTTTCGCTTCTAAAAATAATTGCTAATCCGCGCTCTCACCAGCAATTTTGAATACGGCGATATACTGAATAGACGCTGTGTAGTTTGGGAATTCCGTTGTTTTTAATAGTTAGCCATGGCCAAAAACCTAAGTCAATATCCTTACGATTAAAAAATAATCTGTAAGTGAAGGATAGTCTTTGCATATTTGAAATTGGCTTATTGCCTGTATCAAAGCGAGACGCTACAAAAACCCCAAAGCTTTCGGCATGAAATATTTTTTGTATCCAACCGATTTCTTGAGAGGTAGGCGAAAATACCATATTAAAGTGCCTTGTCGCGACCAATCTCATTAATTGGCTTTCTGAAACTGTCAATTTCGGTAATAGAAAAACCAACTGTCTAAAAAAGTCTAAAATGGTTAGACTGACGGGAGCAACTAGCTGTTCTACCATTACCTGTTCGCTGAAGTCGTCAAATAATATTTCTACCTCGTTTGAGGTTGTTAATTTGTACCGCAGTGTGGAGCCATGATCTGCGTGCAACAAAATCTCAAATAACGCACGATTTTCATTGAAAAGATGAAAGTTCGCCGTTCGTTTTCCCGAGTTGGAAAATAGTAGTCCAACCTTTTTGTTTTTACTAGTTTTAATTCCTTCTGCTATCAGGCCTACGTAATAGCCTTTTACGTTCGCGTCAACTCCTTTTGCTTGTTTGCGCCAATTGTAAATGTTATCTTGGATGGTGCCTTTCCAACCAACATCTACAACATGCAAAAAATCTGGAATGACTCCATTACTTAGGCTAGCTAAATAAGCTTTAAAAGCGGCACTACGGGCAACTCGCTCAGTTTCATAAAGATCTTTAAAAAATTTTAAACTTAATAACTTTTGAAATATCGGAGCGGATGGTAGATCATTGCAGACTTCTCGTAACTCTTCACCAGTGATACTCATTGCAGCAGACAACTGAGGTGAGTAGGCGTCTAGATCTAGGCTTTTGAGAAAGTCGTAAACTGAAATACATCTGTACTGTCTGAATAAAATTTCAAAGGTTTCAGAATTTAGATCACCTAAAGACATCAAGAATGTAGATCGCCTGGAGACTAGCAAGTATTGAGTTTTGATTTGGCTAGCTTTTGGTATTGATGACTGATAGCAATCAAACATTTTTTTTAATAGTTGTCCTTCTCGCGCAAAAAAATACAAAATATTAACTTCATCCTCGACTGCAGTTTCGTAGAGTTTTTTAATAAAGAGATACAGCGTTAGAGACATATCGCGAAATGGAAGTGCGACATGCTCCTTCGAAAATAGCGTTCCTAATGCACGATCTGCAGTGGTGGTCTTACAGATAGTCCCCAGGAGATTCGTATAGTCGGCAATTTCTTGATCTCGAAGGCAAAGGGAGCTTGCATGCGCATTAAGGGCTAAATCACGTTCGTAAACCATTTTGCCAAGATCAATGATTACACTGTCTCTTTCATCGATCATGTTGGTTTGATCAGTGATTGCTATGTCTCTCGCGTCGATCATTTTGGTTTGATCTGTGATGGCTTTGTCTCTTTGAACAATCATCAACTCGGAACGATTAAATGCCACTCTCAAGGGTAAATTTTCCTCAATGTCAAGTTTGATTTTAGGTATGCTTTTAAAAAATCTATTCACTTTACCAATTCTTTTAATTGATGCATTTACAGCGACAGTGCTTCCTGCAATAAAAAAAATTGAACCATAGATGTTTTCTTGATCCTTGGTATCTGCATGTATGCTACCTTCCACAACTACAACGGGATCACTAGCAGCTTTACTCCCTTCAAATTTCCGGAATAATGTTCCAAGGGTAAATTCACCGATAAAAATGAAATGAGATTCGAAAGTCGATTTCAGTAACTCTACAAGTTCGTGGATTTCAAACTTATGCAAATGATAAGGATTTGCAGAATACGTAGCCTCACATAATTCATCGAATTCTTTGCTCGGCACACTTCCAATCATTGTTCCATTCTCAGATAACATCTTTCGCACAGCATGCAAGGCAATACTAGGATTCACAGTATGCTCTAATGTTTCGAAAACCACACAAGTATCAACTGTACCTGGGGGGACTCCATTGTCCTCAAGTGTACCCAATGAATAACTAAGTCTGTCGAATTTAAAATTTGTTGTGGCATATTGAATAGCCTCAATCGCTGGGTCTATGCCTATGTATTTATTCACATTGGTATTCTTGGCAAGAATTGGGCCGCCATAGCCAATTCCGCATGCGCAATCTACTACTGTCCCATGGGCCAATAGGGCAGCCAACTGATATCTGTGAAGATGTTCATCTCTCAAGGAGCTATTTGTAAAATCAAGGTCACTGCATCGTTCCATATTTATATAGCCAGACTTACTCTGCTCCATGTGTGTGGAATATCAATAATCCCAACTGCTTGAAAATCATCTGTTACTGAAAAAGCGCATACCGGTGTTGCTTCAGCTAGGATGTTTAGTCCGCGCGCATCATTCACAGCTACGCGCCATTTGTATTTCCCAGAAACCAGCGTTATGCTGGGGAAATCAATGCTAACTTTTCCTCCGTTTTCTGCAGAAAACGGAGGAAGCCCACGCATTTGGGTCGTTGTACCAAATATATAAACACCATCCTCTCTGTAAAGATTAACTACAAAAGTCAGGTCTGTAGAAATTGCTCCTGAAATTTCATAAGTGAAGATTAATTGAAGACTATCTCCTGAGCTTACAGAACTGACAGTGTGTGAATGAATATCTAAGAGGACTGGATTTTTAATGGAAATCGAAAAGTTGGAATAATTAGTCACCTCATTCGCATCCTCCACATCAATAATTGTATTGGGAAGAGTATCGCTGACTGCATTGGAGCTTCCGAAGGAGGCAATATATTCATCCATTACCCTCGAAGAGGCATCAAACATTACTTGTTTGCCATTGTGTAATAGCAAAGCTTTGCTGCAAACCGAACGAACCTGATAAGCATCATGTGAAACCAATAAAATTGAAATACCGTCATCCAACATGGAATAAAGTTTGCTGATACATTTTTGTTGAAATGGTGTATCGCCGACGGCAAGAATCTCATCCACGATAAGAATGTCTGGCTCGCAATGTATGGCACAGGAAAAAGCTAATCTTGCAAACATTCCACTAGAGTAGGTCTTAATTGGTTGCCCTAGAAATTTTCCGATATCGGCAAATGCGGCGATCATATCTAGTCGCTCTTCAATTTCGTGGGTGCTATAACCTTGTAAGGCACAATTGAGATAAATATTTTCTCTGCCACTGAATTCAGGATTAAAGCCCGATCCGAGTTCAAGTAAGGCACTTACTTTTCCATTTGTTATAACGTTGCCACAGCTAGGTTGTAGCGTTCCAGTGATAATCTGTAGTAATGTACTTTTTCCCGAGCCATTTCTCCCGACAATACCCAAACTCTCTCCTTTTTTTAACTCAAAAGAAATATCTTTTAATGCCCAAAACTCATCAAAATACGCTTTTCTTGGTGCATTTATAGCTTGTCGCATTTTAGGGATAATGAATTGTTTCAATCTATCAATTGGAGCTTTGTAAATGTTGTAAACCTTACTTAGATTCTCTATTTTGATAACAGTATCATAGGACATCAGCAAATCCCTTTCTCATTTTTTGAAACCACGCAAAGCATATCCAAAAAAACATGATTGAGCAGATTTGGTATTGAATCCATATATTCCAATTTGGTGCTCCTCCCCACATCATTGCATCACGAGATTGTTCTATTGCAATAGTCAAAGGATTCAATAGCATTAGTTGTTGATAGTCTGGAGGTAGTGAGGTAACAGGATAAAATATAGGTGACAAAAACATTAAAACAGAAACTAAAATCGCAGCGATTTGAGACATGTCTCTTACGTAAACGCCTACTGACGAGATAATCCAAGATAAGCCAATTGTGATGAACAATAAGGGAAGCATCAGTATAGGAAGCAAAAAAAACGTACTGTGAGGTATTCCGTAAAAAACTCCAAAAAAAATAGTCCAAACTATCAAATTAATTACCCAATGAAATAGAGCTGAACCTAGCGCAACGAAAGGTAATATTTCTAACGGAAAAACAACTTTCTTAACATAATTCGCGTTGCCAATAACAAGATTTGGCGATCGGTTAATGCATTCTGCAAAGAGGTTAAAAACTATCAGACCAGAAAAAAGTATCATCGCAAACTCTGTTTTGGATTCGCTTGCTCCCCCCCATCTAGCTTTAAATACAACGCTAAAAACAAATGTGTAGATTGTTAACATCAATACAGGATTGATAAAAGACCACGCTAATCCAACGATTGAGCCTTTGTAGCGAGCCGCAACTTCTCTGACAATTAATTGACTAATTAGTGTTCTATTTTTGTAAATTCTGGTTGCTAGAAATATTAGAGAGCTTGAAGGTTGAATGTGAGGATTCATGTATTTATGTAAGTGAGACTAATACAAAAAATAGTTAGACGATAAGTGAAATACCGCACAGGTGTTCATGTAAATACATGATGTGAAGGGGTTGATGAGAAGTCCGACATCAGGAAATTATTGGCGAATTGATCTTTATTAGAAAGGATAGGAGGCGCATTTAACGGCCACAGCACGTTAATCGTAGGGTCATTCCAGTTTATGTTTCGTTCGAACTCTGGGGCGTAATAATCCGTTGTTTTATAAATAAACTCGGCAGTGTCTGAGGTTACTAAAAATCCATGAGCAAAACCCACTGGCAACCACAACTGGCGCTTATTTTCTGCAGAAAGAAGCTCACCCACCCATTGCCCAAGTGTAGGCGACGATTTTCGCAGATCAACTGCTACATCAAACACCTCGCCTTGAACAACGCGAACCAATTTACCTTGCGGTCGTTGAATTTGATAGTGGAGCCCACGTAAGACGTTCTTTACTGATTTAGAGTGGTTGTCTTGAACGAATTTTACGTCTAGGCCGGTTGCTTGATTAAAAGCAGTTTGGTTAAAGCTTTCAAAAAAAAAGCCGCGATCATCTCCAAATACTTTGGGTTCTAGCAGTAGTACGTCTGGAATGGCGCAGCGGGTTACCTTCATGCTAGGACACCCTCTGTAAGTTGCCTCAACATGTATTGACCATAGCCATTTTTGATAAGCGGTTGGGCAAGTTTTTCAAACTGTGCGGCATCTATAAACCCATTACGCCACGCTATTTCCTCAGGGCAAGCAATTTTCAAGCCTTGTCGGTGTTCAAGCGTCGCGATGAACTGGCTCGCCTCAAGCAAGCTCTCATGCGTGCCAGTATCGAGCCATGCATATCCACGGCTCATAATTTGTACATTGAGTTGGTTGCGTTGCAGATATACGTCGTTTACCGATGTGATTTCAAGCTCGCCGCGTGCGCTTGGCTTGACTGCTTTGGCGATGTCTACTACTTGGTTGTCGTAAAAATACAAGCCTGTAACAGCATAATTGCTTTTGGGTTGAGTGGGTTTTTCTTCGATACTACTGGCCTTGCCTTGCGCGTCGAAGACCACAACACCATAGCGCTCGGGGTCTTGCACGTGGTAGGCGAATACTGTGGCACCAGTGCTTGTTTTGTCTGCGCTTGACAAAAGTTGGGTGAAATCATGGCCATAAAAAATGTTGTCGCCCAGCACCAATGCGCTAGGGGAGTTGCCTATGTATTGCTCTCCGATAATGAAGGCTTGTGCTAAGCCATCCGGGCTTGGCTGTATGGCATAGCTTAAATTAAGCCCCCATTGCGAACCATCGCCCAGCAATTGTTGAAACCTGGGGGTGTCTTGTGGGGTGCTGATGATCAAAATATCTTGTATACCGGCTAGCATGAGGGTGCTAAGCGGGTAATAGACCATAGGCTTGTCATAAACCGGGAACAACTGCTTGCTCATGGCCAATGTGGCGGGGTGTAGGCGGCTGCCTGAGCCACCCGCCAAAATAATGCCTTTTCGTTGGGACATGGCAATTCTTTATAAGATTTCGTTGAGCATTCGGTTTACGCCGATTTGCCAATCAGGAAGGTACACAGACATTATTGATTTTAACTTACTGCAATCTAGTCTTGAGTTTAATGGGCGCTGAATTGGCGTGGGGTAGGCTGATGTAGGTATCTCGACGACATTTTCAGCCTTACACTTCAAATCCACACCCAAAAGCCTTGCCTGTGCAAACACATGCTGCGCATAGCCGTGCCAAGTGGTTTCTCCGGCTGCTGCTAGGTGGTAGATGCCACTTAGCTGGTATGAGGCCATCAAGCGCGAGATGCCGTGCGCGGTGATGTCTGCGAGCAAATCGGCACCAGTCGGAGCGCCTATTTGGTCGTTAATCACCGATAAGGTATCACGTTCTTTGGCCAAGCGAAGCATGGTTTTGGCAAAATTGCCGCCTCTTGCTGCATAGACCCAGCTTGTACGAAAAATTAGACGTCGAACGCCACTAACAGAGATGGCTTGCTCGCCTTGAAGCTTACTTGCGCCATACACGCTCAGTGGGGCGGGCGTGTCGGTTTCAGTCCATGCTTTTGTGCCGCTTCCATTGAAAATATAATCTGTTGAAAAATGGATAAGGCATGCGCCCACCACATGCGCGGCTTGGACAATAGCGGCAGGAGCATCCGCGCTGACCGTGTAGGCGCTTGCAATGTCGGATTCTGCTTTATCTACTGCTGTATAGGCGGCGGCATTGATGATGACATCTGGTTTGATGTTGTGCACCTTTTGCGCTAAGCCTGTGGGATTTAAAAAATCCCCGCAAAAATCGGTGCTCGCTCGGCTTAGGCAAATTAGTTCGCCCAAGGGCGCTAAGCTGCGCTGCAATTCCCAGCCTACTTGGCCATTTGCACCCAATAACAAGAGCTTCATTACGCAGCTTGCTGGTAATGTTTTTGCACCCAATCGCGGTAAGCGCCGCTTTGCACTTGGCTTAGCCAGTCGCTATTGTTCAGATACCACTGCACAGTTTTGCGAATGCCTGACTCGAATGTCTCAGAGGGTTTCCAGCCTAATTCAGTGTGAATTTTGGTGGCATCAATAGCGTAACGTCGGTCGTGCCCGGGGCGGTCTGTGACGTAGGTGATTTGGGTTTCGTAGCTGCTGCCATCGGCCTTGGGGCGCAGCTCGCTCAGCTGAGAGCAGATGGTTTTCACAATGTCGATGTTGGGCTTTTCGTTCCAGCCGCCAATGTTGTAGACCTCGCCGACTCTGCCAGCCTCTAGCACCCTGCGGATGGCGCTGCAATGGTCTTTCACATAGAGCCAATCGCGAATTTGCATGCCGTCGCCATAGACGGGCAAGGCTTTGCCTGCCAAGGCATTCACAATCATCAAGGGGATGAGTTTTTCTGGAAAATGGTAGGGGCCGTAGTTGTTACTGCAATTGGTGGTAAGCACAGGCAGGTCATAGGTATGGTGGTAGGCGCGCACCAAATGGTCGCTGGCGGCCTTGCTGGCGCTGTAAGGGCTGTTGGGCTCGTAGCGGTGCTCTTCGGTGAATGCGGGGGCAGATTTGTCTAGGCTGCCGTACACCTCGTCGGTGGATACATGCAAAAAGCGGAAATTGCCCTTCTCATCACTTTCGAGCTTGTTCCAATACGCGCGCATTGACTCTAGCAAGCGAAAAGTGCCCACAATATTGGTTTGAATGAAATCTTCAGGGCCGTGAATTGAGCGGTCTACATGGCTCTCAGCCGCAAAATTGACAACGGCGCGTGGACGGTGTTTTTGCAGTAGTCCGTCTACCAAGGCACTGTCTGCCATGTCGCCTTGTATAAACAGGTGGGCGGGATTGTATTTCAGATCCGACAGATTTTGCAAATTGCCTGCATAGGTCAATTTGTCTATGTTGACAACCGCTTCGCCAGAACTGGCTAGCCAATCCAATACAAAATTCGAGCCGATAAAGCCCGCACCGCCAGTTACAAGAATCACTATTGCCTCAGTTTTACTATAAAACGCCCGTGCAGGCGCATACAAAAAGGCATTGTACCAACACTGCAAACACAGTTGGCGCGCTTGCAAACACTAGGCAAAGTTGTCAATTTTGGGTGACTTACCGCGTATAGCCCTCGCAAGCCCCCGAGTTCGAGCGCCCCTTGCATTCACGCTTTAAGCGCCGATCCCGCTCACTGAAAGTTTCTGCTGAGCCATTGTGGAAGGTTACTTTACCGCCCCCCGATTTCTTCTTAGAGGATGACTTTACAGCTGGCGCATCAGAGTTGGCAGTTTGCTTTTTGGCATGTACCAAAGAGGGTGCAGTGCTCAGGCATAGCGCCAATCCCGTGCTAAGTGCCCAAGCGCGAAGGGTGCTCATGTTCATAAAACCTCCCGGCATGGCTTAGAAATGGATGCCACGCATCATTTGCTGCATGGCCACCGCCTCGGCGCTTAGTTGTGATTTGGCCGATTTATCGCCCTTTGCAGCAGACGAATCGGGGAACATGCGAAAGCTCGTGTTCATCACTATTTGCATGATTTTGGGGAACAACGCGTGCAGCACCTGACCTGAAATGCCCAAACGCGTGGCAATCCGCACATTTTTGTAAATACAAGCACCAGCCACC
>JANOYR010000278.1:0-3657 GCA_031428975.1 Polaromonas sp.
GACGACGAGCGCTACCCGCCTAAGAAAACGCAGTATTTCATATCAGGCGCCAAAGACAGCGGCGACCGCCCGGGCGATATCAAGGCTGCGGACGAAGAAACCCGCAAAAAAGTCGAAATTTACGCCCTGTACGACGAACAATGCGCCAAAGAAGGCGTGGTGGACTTTGCCGAGCTGATGCTGCGCAGCTACGAACTCTTGCGCGACAACGCGCCCCTGCGCGAGCACTACAACCGCCGCTTTCGGCATATTTTGGTCGATGAGTTTCAAGACACCAACAAGCTGCAATATGCGTGGCTGAAAATGTTTGCAGGCTTTGCAAATGTTGTAGATGCCAGTCAGAACGTAGCTGACCCGTCAAGCCTGAGCAGCGTATTTGCCGTGGGCGACGATGACCAAAGCATTTACGCTTTTCGCGGTGCGCGGGTGGGCAATATGGCCGATTTTGTGCGCGAATTCAATGTGCGCCACCAGATCAAGCTAGAGGAAAACTACCGCAGCTACAGCAATATATTGGACAGCGCCAACCAGCTGATCAGCCACAATACCAAGCGCTTGGGTAAAAACCTGCGCACCTCGCAGGGCGCGGGCGAGCCCGTGCGCGTCATGGAAAACAACAGCGATTTTGCCGAGGCGCAGTGGCTGGTGGACGAAGTGCGGCATTTGTCGCGCGAGCAGGGCACACAGCCCGCCACCCCGCGCAAAGAAATAGCGGTGCTCTACCGCAGCAATGCGCAAAGCCGCGTGATAGAAACGGCGCTGTTCACCGCAGGCGTGCCCTACCGCGTGTACGGCGGGCTGCGCTTTTTTGAGCGGGCAGAGGTGAAAAGCGCGCTGGCGTATTTGCGGCTACTAGAAAACCCCAACGACGACACCAGCTTTAGCCGGGTGGTGAACTTCCCCCCGCGCGGCATTGGCGCACGCAGCTTGGAGCAGCTGCAAGACGCAGCCCGTGCCAGCGGCTGCTCGTTGCACGACGCGGTGAGCATTGTGCAGGGCAAGGCGGGCGCGAGTCTGGGCGCATTTGTGGCCAAGATGGACGTGTTGCGCGAGCAAACAGCGGGGCTCACCCTGCGCGAGATCATTGATTTGGTGTTGCAACACAGCGGCTTGATTGAACACTACAAAGCCGACAAAGAAGGCGCAGACCGCGTAGAAAACTTGGAAGAACTGGTCAACGCGGCTGAAAGCTTTGTCACCCAAGAAGGCTTTGGCCGCGACGCGGTGGCGCTGCCGGTGGACGAAGTGGCTAATTCGCCGATGATGAATGCCGCCATGCTGAATGCGCCCAAGCTCAACGCGGGCGGCCTGAGCCAAAGCCCCGCCAGTCAGGGCGTGGATGCCAGTTTGGAAGCCAATTCGCCCAGCACGGGCGAGAAAATCAGCGAAATTTTCGACGAAGACACAGGCGAAACCATGTCGCCGCTGGCTGCCTTTTTGACCCATGCAGCCTTGGAGTCGGGCGACAACCAAGCGCTGGCGGGGCAAGATGCTGTGCAAATGATGTCGGTGCATTCGTCCAAAGGCCTAGAGTTTGACTGCGTGTTTATCACCGGGCTAGAGGAGGGCTTGTTCCCGCACGAAAACTCTATGAGCGACCACGAAGGCCTAGAAGAAGAGCGCCGCCTGATGTATGTGGCCATCACCCGCGCCCGCAAACGCTTGTATTTGAGCTTTAGCCAAACCCGCATGCTGCATGGCCAAACCCGCTACAACCTCAAAAGCCGCTTTTTTGAAGAACTGCCCGAAGAATGCCTTAAATGGCTCAGCCCCAAAAACGCTGGATTCGGCTCAGGCTTTAACGCCAGCGCCGGATTTGGCACCGGTTATGGCCAATATGGCAGAACCGCCAATACCCCTCATAATGCTACAAATTCAGTAGCAAAGTATGACGGCGGGTCAGTGACATCTGGCAATTTTTCCGCAAACATTGTGCAAAAAAATCCGCCAGCAGCCAGCCACGGCATCCGTGCGGGCATGCAGGTGTTTCACAACAAATTTGGCGAAGGCGCGGTCATCACCATCGACGGCGCAGGCGATGACGCGCGGGCACAGGTCAAATTTGCGCGGCACGGCATCAAATGGCTGGCGCTGTCGGTGGCCAAGCTCACGCCCGTGTGAACTTTATCTCTGCCCAGTTGATCAAAACACTTTTATCACCAAGGGTTCTGTTCATGAAATTGACCATTTTTTCCGCTGTTTTGCTAGGCATGGCGGCTTTTCACCAAGCGGCCCAAGCGGCCGACACCCCGTCAGCCACACCAGCTGCCCCCACCACCGCCGAGCGCCTGCAAGCTGCGCGCGATGCCATCAAGGCTAAAAACTGGCGCTTTGCACTCGCCGAGCTCAATTTGGCTGCCAAAGAAGATCCCAAAAACGCTGATGTGCACAACCTGCTGGGCTACAGCTACAGAAAGCAAGCCTCGCCCAATTTGCCCAAAGCATTTGAGCATTACAAAACTGCGCTGACGCTAGAGCCCAAGCACCTTGGGGCGCATGAATACATTGGCGAGGCCTATTTAATGGACAAAAAGCCAGCCGAGGCGGACAAACACTTAGCCCAGCTGGCCACGCTGTGCGGTAATAAAACCTGTGAAGAATACATGGATTTGGCCAAGTCTATTGCTTCTTACAAGGCTAAAAAATAAGCTTTGATGTTTTAGGCCTGTTGGTTGGTGGCGCTTAAAACCTCGACGTGAGCATAGCCTGATCAGCGTTTTGGCTCTGCCGTCCGACCGATTTGCGGTATGCCCGCCATGAGGGAGTGGCGGGAGAGCCAAAACGCTGATCGGGCGCGCAAACCAGTAGTTACAGAGGCTTCAGGCGAAGAGTATTGGCACTCACAAAACTACCGTGCTGAATGCCAGACTCAACGCACTACAGCCGCCGGATGCACCTGCCCGGGTGCGTCGTCCATATAGCCCTTGCCGTCTTTCACGCCTTTTTTGCCCATGGTTTGCCAAGCGGTGCGCTGGTTGACCAAACGGGCTAAAAATTCTAGCTCTTCGTCGGAGTGGTTAATTGCGCCAGCGGGGGTAAGGAATCGACCGTTTTTGGGCTCCACTTCGCCCCAAAAAGCTTGGTGGTAGCTCGACTGGCTAAGTACATTGTCTGAGCCCGCCACCGCGCCCATGTCTACCGTGCCGTAGCAGTTACAAAAATAACTGCGATTGGCCTGCGCCGCCATGATTTCGGTGTAAACCCCTGTGCCGCGAATGCCTGCTGTGATGGTGGGGGTGATGATGCTGCGGCTGCTGCCCTTGCCCCACACGCTGGCCACTGCACCGGTGAACATGCGCAGCACACTCACGGCATTGAGCGAGGCACCGCGCTCGGCCACCACGCGGGAGTTTTGCCGCACTTGGAACGAGGCATTGCCGATGACGAAAATCAAATTGGAACCGGGCCCTGTGCGCACTTCGTCGCCGGTTTGGATGCTTTGTGCGGGCAAAAGCCTGCGCCCGTTGACCTGCGCGTCGCCCACCAGCTCGACAATATTGCTGCGCTGCTGGGCAAAAGCCGCACCAAAGCCGCCCATGCTCGTCCAAGCGGCGGCAGCGCTTAAAAAGCTGCGGCGTTGAAACCACAGCACCTCGTCTTCGGTGCGGCCTTGCAGGGTGTGTTGGGTCATAGTGGCTCCATTAAACGGGGGTAGTT
>JANOYR010000279.1:0-2987 GCA_031428975.1 Polaromonas sp.
CAGAAATCCACCAAGGCAAGTTTGCGTACACCGCGTGCGAGCACAGCAAATAGGCCAAGATGGACGCCACAAATGCAGCCAGTGCCCAGCGGCTGGCGCGTGGCAAGGCGCTGCCTAATAAGTAAACCAAGTGAAACAAAAGAAAAGCCGCTGCAGCGCCGCGCAACACGGCATCCCAGAGCATGGGTGTGGCGGTCACTGGGGGTGCATGCTCAGCTGGAAGCGATCTGCACTTGCGAGGAGTCTGTTCGCTCCATCGCCCCCATCGCCTTGCCATACCACTGGTGAAAATGCTCCATGCCGTCTTCCATGGGGCTTTGGTAGGGGCCCGACTCGTTGTCCCCGCGTGCTAGCAGGGCTTGGCGGCCTGCGTCCATGCGCAGGGCAATTTCGTCGTCTTCTTCCACGGTTTCCATGTAGGCCGCTTGCTGGGCGTCGATGAATTCGCGCTCAAAGGCGGCGATTTCTTCGGGGTAGAAAAACTCCACCATGTTCAGCGTTTTTTGCGGCCCTTGGGGGAAGAGGGTGCTCACCACCAACACATGGGGATACCACTCCACCATCACGTTGGGGTAATAGGTGAGCCATATCGCGCCGTGCTTGGGTGGCACACCGCCGCGGTAATTAAGCACTGCGTCGTGCCAGCGCTGGTATACGGCAGTGCCGGGCTTGCCCAGCTTGTCGGCCACGCCCACGGTTTGCACGCTAAAGCGGGGCTTGAGCTCCCAGCGCAGGTCGTCTGTGGCCACAAACTGGCCCAAACCGGGATGAAAAGGGCCCACATGGTAGTCTTCTAAATACACCTCGATGAAGCTTTTCCAGTTGTATTGGCAGGTGTGCAGCACGGCGCGGTCAAACACATAGCCTTTGAAGTCCAGCTCGGGCAGGGCTTGCATGCCGCCTAGCTGGGCGTTCACATCAACTGCGCTGTCAAACAGCAGACCATTCCAGTTTTGCAGCGGGTAGTTGGTTAAATTCAGGCAGGGGTCTTTGGCAAAATGCGGCGCGCCAATCAGGCTGCCCGTTGGTTGCGCGCCTGAGGTGTCATAAGTCCAGCGGTGCAGTGGGCAGACAATGGAGCCGCCGCCGGCTTTGTCGGTGCGGCCCCGGCCTTTGAGCATCAGGGCTTGGCGGTGGCGGCATACATTGGATATGAGCTCGATGCCACGCGGCGTGTGCACCAGGGCGCGGCCTTCGCCTTCTTGAGGCAGGGCGTGGTATTGGCCCACATGGGGCACGCTCAGGGCGTGGCCAATATAGCGCGGGGCGTGGGCAAAAATCTGCGCTTGCTCAGCGGCATAGGTGGCCTCGTCAAAATACGAGCGAACGCTCAAGGGGCTGGTGATCACAAATTATGCGGTTCAGAGGGTAAGCAAGGTGGTGGCGGCATTTTACCCGCCTACAATTGCACTTTTAAGTCTCTTTTATATGCCGCCAGCCCCAGCTACCCCGTCAGTTGCCAACAAAAGCAAAACTTCTGCCCAGCCGTCTGCCAGCTATGAAGCCGCTTTGGGTGAGCTTGAGGCATTGGTAGCCAGCATGGAGTCGGGTCAAATGCCTTTGGATGCACTTTTAAGCAACTACCAGCGCGGCGCGGTCTTGCTGGGCTTTTGCCGTGACAAGCTTGCCGCAGTAGAAGACCAAATTAAAGTGTTAGACGGAGCAAGCCTTAAACCATGGACGCAGGAATAAACATGCCCATGTATTTTGCGGCTTGGATGGCCCAACAACTCGAAGCAGTAGAGCTTGCACTCTCGCAATGGGTGCCTGCGCAAGCCCCCGCTGGGCTGGGCGATGCCATGCGCTACGCCGTGCTCGACGGTGGCAAGCGCCTGCGCCCGCTCTTGGTCATGGCGGCCAGCGAGGCGGTGGCGGGCAACGCAGCCGCGGCGCTGCGGGCCGCTTGCAGTGTGGAGTTGATCCATGCGTATTCGCTGGTGCATGACGACATGCCCTGCATGGACAACGATGTCTTGCGCCGTGGCAAACCCACCGTACATGTGAAATTTGGGCAAGCACAGGCGCTACTGGCGGGCGATGCCTTGCAGGCGCTGGCCTTTGAAATTCTCACCCCCACGGACGATACCGTGCCTGCGGCGGTGCAAGCGCGGTTGTGCGCCCTGCTGGCACGCGCCGCAGGCGAAGCCGGCATGGCAGGCGGGCAGGCCATTGATTTGGCCAGTGTGGGCATGGAGCTCACTGAAGACGAGTTGCGCCACATGCACCGCCTTAAAACCGGGGCATTGCTGCAAGCAAGCGTGCGCATGGGAGCAGCCTGCGGCGCGTGCAATCCGCAAGCCGCCCATGCGCTGGCTGAATACGGCGCAGCCATTGGCTTGGCCTTTCAGGTGGTAGACGACATTTTGGACGTGGTGGCAGATTCAGCCACCTTGGGCAAAACTGCAGGCAAAGATGCCTACAACGACAAACCCACCTATGTTTCTTTGATGGGCTTGCAAGCCTCTAAAGACTATGCCCATGCGCTGCATATTCAAGCGATTGCCGCGTTAGATGGCAGTGGGCTGGCAACTAGCAACGCATTGCGCGAGCTGGCTGACATGGTGGTACAGCGGGCCTATTGATGAAAATTTTAAGAAAAATTGGCCATTGTCACCGCCATAACGTCATAGTTAGCTACTAAAATAATAGTAAATCAGGATAGGCTTTCCCCCATGTCTTCACTCTTAGCCAAGGTTAATACCCCAGCCGACTTGCGCGCTTTGCCGCGTGCCCAGCTCAAAGCTTTGGCCGACGAACTGCGCACCTGTGTGTTGGACAATGTCTCCAAAACCGGCGGCCACCTGAGCTCGAATTTGGGCACGGTAGAGCTCACTGTGGCGCTGCACTATGTTTTTAATACCCCACACGACCGCATGGTCTGGGACGTAGGCCACCAAACCTATCCGCACAAAATTTTGACTGGGCGGCGCGAACGCATGCCTACTTTGCGCCAAATCGGCGGCATCAGCGGCTTTCCGCAGCGCGCC
>JANOYR010000280.1:0-29282 GCA_031428975.1 Polaromonas sp.
AATCGATCAAGCAGACCCGACTTTTTGGCAACAAGAAGGAGTAGCCTTGGCAAGTGCCTTGGTATCAGGTTCAAAAGCCCAATAAGCAACGATTTGAACTTTTAACATAATTTGTATGATAACCTTACCAATATAGATACGATTCTCATTGTGAAAAATATATGAAAAAACTTACTCTTCTAATTTGTGTCATGTTTATGCATATGTCCTTGGCATGGGCTCAAACTTGGCCATCCAAACCGGTCAAAATCATCGTTCCATCTGCCGCGGGTTCAGCACCGGATAGCATGACACGAATACTATCTCTTGAGCTACAAAAGCGCTTAGGCCAGCCTGTAGTGGCCGACAACAAGGCAGGCGCTGGGGGCTCACTGGGGGCTGATTTGGTGGCAAAAGCCACGCCAGATGGCTACACCTTGGTAATGGGCAATATTGGCTCCCACGCGATGAATGTGGGCGTGTATCCCAAGCTGCCCTACGACCCGGTCAAAGACTTTGAAGCGGTCGCCATGGTGGCAATCACCCCTAGTTTGATGACGGTATCAGCCGAGTTACCGATCAAATCCGTCAAAGAATTCATTGACTACGCACGCAAAGAGGGCGACAAAATCACTTTTTCATCAGGGGGCAATGGGAGCTCCTCGCATTTGGCAGGCGAGTATTTGAATTTGCTCACTGGCTTGAAAATGCGCCATATTCCATATAAAGATGTGCAACAAGCATTAGGTGATGTGGCCGCCCAACGCGTCAGTGTAATGATCAGTAATATGCCTCCTGCGATGGCTTTGGTACGCGGCTGGAAACTGCGCCCCTTGGCAGTCACTACTAAGCTACGCTCTAAAACTCTGCCTGATGTACCGGCAATTAGCGAAACTGGTCTGGCTTTTGAACAAACTGTATGGTTTGCACTGTTTGCGCCACTTGGTACACCGTCAGAAGTAGTGCAACGCCTGAACCGCGAGGTCAGAGAAATTCTTAAAGACCCAGCCTTCATTGACAGGCTTGCCGCGACGGGTGCAACACCGATGGCGATGACATCTACAGAGTTGAAATTATTTGTTGGATCGGAAGTCGACAAATGGGTCAAAGTGGCCAAAGAGTCCGGCGCTATTGCCGAATAAGGGAAATTTTATGACTACGCAATTTTTTTCACGCAGAACAGCTTTGCTATTAGCCGCTAGTGGTTTGGCCGTTCCAAGTCTTGTACAAGCCCAAGCCTGGCCTGCAAGACCGATAAAGCTCGTAGTACCCTTCCCGCCAGGTGGGTTGATTGACAACATGGCTCGTCTAATCGGCCCAAAACTAGCTGTTGAACTAGGCCAACCAGTAGTGATCGATAACAAACCCGGCGCCGGAGGAAACCTAGGTGCAGGCGAAGTCGCGCGCGCAACGCCCGATGGATACACCCTATTGATGGCATCACCGCCTTTGACTATCAGTCCAGCACTGTATGCGACCATGCCTTACAAGCCTGAACAAATCGTTCCGATAGGTTTGCTAGGTCGTGTGCCCAATGTACTGCTGGTGAACCCAAAGAGTAATATCAACACGGTTGCCGAGCTGATTGCGCGGGCTAAAAAAACACCCGGCAAACTAAATTACGCCTCGAACGGCAACGGCACTTCACTGCATTTAAGCGCCGAGTTGCTGAAAAGTACATCTGGGACATTCATTACGCATATTCCATACAGAGGAGCGGCAGCAGCAGTGACTGGGCTACTCTCTGGCGAAGTGGATTTTATGTTTGAAAATTTACCGTCTGTAGTAGGTCAAATTCAAGCGGGCACTGTTAAAGCGCTGGCAGTCACTACACGCAGGCGCAATAAAACGATTCCCAACGTCCCCACCTTAGCCGAATCGGGCATGCCAGACTTTGACGTGAGTGCTTGGTTTGGCATTGCAGCACCGGCAGACATGCCTGCGGCAGTAACTGCGCGCATTGAGCAGGCGCTTGAGAAGATTTCCCGTGATGCCGAGACTGCCCGCGCCATGGAGTCTCGCGGAGCGGATGTGGGATTTCTAAACGCATCGATTTCGAAAGCCTTTATGTCTGTCGATGCTGCGAAATGGAAGCGCGTTGCGGCCTTTGCAAAAATCACCCTAGGCTAAGCAAATGGCAACAAAAATTGGGCTAGTTGGTTTAGGGGCTATGGGCAAGGGCATGGCGCAGTCGCTGCTGCGCGCTGGTTTTGAACTGCGGGTGTGTGATGTGCGGCCAGAAGCTGCTGCAGTTCTGGCAGGCGAGGGCGCAATAGCCTGCGATTCGCCCGCTCACTTGGCCACGGGGTGCGATGTAGTGTTTAGTGTAGTGGTTAATGCAGCGCAAACCGAAGCAGTGCTGTTTGGCGAACAAGGCTGCGCGGCCAGTATGCGCGCAGGCAGCGTGTTGGTGATGTGCTCCACAGTTGACCCCAATTGGTCGGTCGCCTTAGAAGCGCGGCTAGAAAAATTGGGCATTTTGTACATCGATGCACCCATCTCTGGCGGCGCAGCCAAAGCAGCCAGCGGTCAAATGACCATGATGACTGCTGGCAAACCAGCGGCCTATGCTATGGCCGAGCCCTTGCTCAACGCCATGGCGGCTAAGGTTTATAAGCTGGGCAACAGCGCGGGCGCTGGCAGTAAGGTGAAAATAATCAACCAGCTCTTAGCGGGTGTTCATATTGCTGCTGCCGCTGAGGCCATGGCGCTTGGTTTGCGCGAAGGCGTTGATCCGGCCGCGTTGTACGAGGTTATTACCCACAGCGCTGGTAACAGCTGGATGTTTGAAAACCGCATGGCGCATGTCCTTGCCGCCGATTACACCCCACTGTCAGCGGTGGATATTTTCGTCAAAGATCTGGGTTTGGTGCTAGACATGGCACGGGCCAGTAAGTTTCCGTTGCCGCTGTCTTCCACCGCCCACCAAATGTTCATGCAGGCTTCCACCGCAGGCTACGCCAAAGAAGACGACAGTGCTGTGATCAAAATATTTCCCGGCATTGTGCTGCCCGAGAAAGCCGCATGATGGCGATCAAACTTGGGTGCATTGCGGACGACTTTACGGGTGCGACTGATCTGGCCAACAACTTGGTGCGCGCAGGAATGCGGGTGGTGCAAACGATTGGCGTACCAGATGCCTCGATTGACGATGCAGCATTTGCGCAAGCAGATGCAGTCGTGGTGGCACTAAAAACACGCACCGTGCCCGCATCAGAGGCGGTCAACCAATCTTTGAATGCACTTCATTGGTTGAAAAAGCTTGGCGCGACACAAATATATTTCAAATACTGCTCGACTTTTGACAGCTTATTTTGTGGTGTTACAGGCACACAGCGCGGTAATATCGGCCCTGTCACCGAGGCATTGATGGACGCTTTGGGCACGCAATTTACCATTGCCACGCCCGCCTTTCCAGACAATGGCCGCACGGTATTCAAAGGGCACTTATTCGTAGGGGACGCATTACTGAACGAATGCGGTATGCAAAATCACCCTTTGACACCCATGACCGATGCCAATTTGGTGCGTGTCATGCAAGCCCAGTGCAGTCGCAAAGTAGGTTTAATTGATTACCGATGCGTGGCTGGCGGCTCACAGGTAATCCAAACCCGCATCACAGAATTAAGCAATCAAGGCGTTGGCGTCGCGGTGGTTGATGCCTTGCACAACGATGACCTGATGCGCTTAGGCGCTGCGTTGAAAAATTTGCCTTTGGTCACTGCAGGCTCTGGAGTCGCCATAGGGCTGCCACAAAATTTTGGCATTACTCCGTCGCTTAGTGCGGCTCAATTGCCCCAAGCTACAGGCTATCAAGCGGTTGTGTCTGGCAGCTGTTCCGCTGCGACCAACCATCAGGTGAGCCAGTGGATTGAGGCAGGATACCCGGCCAAAGCACTCAATGCGATGGAATTGGCGGCGAACCCCGAGCAAACGGACGTAGTGGTCAAGGCGCTCATTGATTGGGCAACGCCTTTGCTTCCACATGGGCCTGTGCTGGTCTATTCCACAGCCGAACCAGACACGGTGAAAACCGTGCAGGCCTTACACGGCGCTCTACATGCGGGAGCCGTCATTGAGCATGCGCTTGCCTGCATCGCTCTGGGCTTGGTACAAGCTGGCGTGCGCCAACTTGTGGTCGCGGGGGGCGAAACTTCTGGGGCGTGTGTGCAGGCGCTTGGTATTCACAGTATGCAAATTGGCCCTCAGATTGACCCTGGTGTACCGTGGTGCCATGCTTTTGTGCCGCTTATGTCCCATTTCATCCACATTGCGCTTAAATCAGGCAACTTTGGAGCGTCCGATTTTTTTAGCAAAGCGCTAAAAGGATTGCAATGACTGAATCCCAATTGCGTGACGAAATCTGCCGCGTAGGACAAAGTTTGTTTGCGCGGGGTTACGTCCATGCAAGCGCTGGAAATATCAGCGTGCGCCTGCCTGACGGATACCTCATCACCCCAACTGATGCCTGTCTTGGGTTTCTAGATCCTGCGTCTTTGGCAAAAGTTGACATGCAATTGCAGCAAGTCAGCGGTGAACGCGCCAGCAAAACCATAGCGCTTCATGCGTCGATTTACAAAGCGACTGCCGCACGCACAGCGCCAGCCGCATGTGTGGTGCATACCCACAGCACCCACTGTGTGGCACTGAGCTTGCAAGAAGATACGAGCCTTATCGAACTCATACCAGCCATTACCCCTTATTTTGTCATGAAGGTAGGCCGGGTTCCGCTGATTGCTTACCACCAACCGGGTGACCATGCGGTGGCAACTGTTGTCGCACAAACTATTGCAAGTTATGCAGACAAAGGCGTGGCAATTCAAGCGGTCATGTTAGCCAGACTTGGCCCTAATGTGTGGGGCACGTCTCCCAAGACTGCCATGGCAACATTGGAAGAGCTAGAGGAAACTGCCAAACTTTGGCATCTATCGCATCCCAAGCCACAACCCCTTTCAGACGAAGCGATCCAAGCCTTACGCCAAACCTTCGGAGCTAGTTGGTAATATTTCCCCCTCTCACTTTACTCGCCACAACGCTATGCCGAAATTTGCAGCCAATCTTTCCATGATGTACCCTGAGTTGCCCTTTTTAGATCGGTTTGAAGCGGCAGCTCAAGACGGATTTAAAGCGGTTGAATATCTTTTTCCTTATGGCAATGATGCCAATGAACTCTGCGCACGACTGAACGCGCACGGCCTAGAGCAAGTGCTATTCAATGCGCCGCCAGCGGGAGTCGATGCAGCCAGTATTGAGGCAGGTTGGACGCAGGGGATGCGCGGGATAGCCTGCATACCCGGACGAGAATCGGAGTTTCGCCAGGGTTTTGACATGGCGCTGCATTATGCCCATGCACTGAAATGCCCCAGACTACACATGATGGCAGGCTTACTCCCTGCGCACACGACACGCGAGCAGCTTCGCAGCACTTACATCGGCAATGCACGCTGGGCAGCTAAAGCAGCAGCAGCGCAGGGCATTGATCTTCTCATAGAGCCCATCAACACCCGTGACATTCCAGGTTTTTTCCTCAACCGGCAAGACCATGCGCATGATTTGATTGCGGAAATTGGCCAGCTCAATGTCAAAGTGCAAATGGATCTGTACCACTGCCAAATCGTCGAGGGAGACGTAGCCAGCAAGATTCGGCAATATCTGCCAACTGGCAATGTTGGCCACTTTCAAATCGCTGGTGTTCCAGAACGCCAAGAGCCCGATATTGGCGAAATGAACTACCCCTATCTGTTCGATGTGATCGACAGCCTAGGCTTTAAAGGATGGATTGGCTGTGAATACAAGCCTCGTTTGGGTGGACAACCCGAGGGAACATCAAAAGGGCTTGGTTGGCTCGAGCCCTATTTGACATAGGCAGTTGTTATTTTTTGTACACCAAGTCACGCAAAAACAAGCTCAATTCTGGCACATAAGTCACCACCATCAAGCAGCCCAAAATAACCAAAACAAAAGGCAGCAAGTAGGGAATAATTCGGTCCAGCGAAATACGCGCTACGGTGCACGCTGCAAACAAATTCACCCCAAATGGCGGTGTGATCATGCCAAGCGCTAAATTCACCACCATCACCAATCCAAAGTGAATGGGGTCGATTCCAAAATGAATCGCCACAGGAGCCAAAATGGGTGCAAGCACAATGATTGCTGCGCTGGTCTCTATAAACATACCGATGATGAATAAAGCCGCATTGACACCCAGCAGAAAATAAGCGGGCGTTTGCAAGACCTCTTTGAGCCAAATCCCAATCGCATCTGGCACACCAGCACGCGTGATTAAGAATGCAAAGAGTCCCGCATTGGCAATGATGAACATGATTACTGCCGATGAAATCACTGATTTGCGCAAAATGACGTACAAATCTTTCAGTTTGATTTCACGATAAATCACAGTTCCCACAAGCAATGCATAGAACACGGAAACGGCGGAAGCTTCAGTTGGCGTAAAAATGCCACCATAAATTCCGCCCAAAATGATCACAGGCATCAGCAAGGCCCAACTGGCTTGCATAGTTGCCTTGCCAAGACTTAAACGGCCATCCCCGTCATTTTTGCCCCAGCCCTTGAAACGGCAATAAATATGCACAAAAAGCATCAAAGCACAACCGATGAAGATGCCAGGCCCAAAACCTGCAATGAACATCTCTCCAATGGACACTTCCGCACTCACGCCATACAAAATCATCGGAATAGACGGGGGAATGATCACACCTAATTCGGCACTCGTAGCTTGCAAGGCTGCGGCATAAGCCGTGGGGTAGCCATGCTTGATGAGCGCTGGAATAATGATCGCACCAATCGCAAAAGTAGTGGCCACCGACGAGCCGGATACCGCCGCAAATATCATGCAAGTGAGCACGCAGGTCATCGGTAGACCGCCTTGCACCCCGCCCACTATCGATTTAGCAAACTCCACCAAGCGGCGCGATATACCACCCGTTTCCATGATGTTGCCCGCCAAAATAAAGAAAGGAATGGCTGCCAACGGAAACTTATTGATGGACGAAAACATCTCTTTCACGGATATCAGCATATTGGCATTACCGAGTTGGATGCCAATAATCGCCGATAAACCAATCGAAACAGCCACTGAAATGGTCAGTGCAAAACACAAAACCATGGTCAAAATCATCACGGTGCTCATTGCGCAGTCTCCAACTCAAGGCGCTGCGGATCCATCAAATTGCCAATAATCCCCACCACACAAAACAAACCACCGACAGGCAAGGCCAAATAAGCCCAAAACATAGAAACCCCTTCTAACCCAATCACCGACTGCACTTTGCCTCGGTTGGCGTAATCCCAGCCCCACCAAACGATCACACCGATCAACAACAGAGCTGCGCCGCAAACGACGAAGTCCAAAATACGCTTAATACTTGGCGGACTCCATCGGTACAGCACATCAACACTCACCATCGCGCCTTGGCGAAAAGCAGTGGGGATCCCCATAAATACCATCCATATCAAACTGAATCGAATCAATACTTCAGTCCATTCGGCAGGTTGCTCAAATACGAAGCGCATCAGAATTTGAAACAACCCCAAACTAGCGGCAATTGCCATCATGGCGCAAGCCAGTAACATGGAAAAGCCCGTAGTCAGGCTCTCAAACTTTAAAAAATTGTCTTTCATTTTGCGCGTCTCTTTAAACAAAAATGGCCATATGTCACCGACAAATGGCCATAGTTTGCTACAAAAATATGACTGATTTTTATTTTACAGCACGAATTTTGTCAATTTCAGCTTTGCCAAATTGCTTTTCGAAATCAGCATTTACCGGGCCTAGCACGCTGACGAATTTTGATTTATCGACATTCTCAACAATACTCATACCCTTACTGCGCAGCTCGGCCACACCTTTTGCATCGTCTTCATCCACGCGGGCACGATTGGCCTTAGCCGCTTCTCGCGCTGACTCTAAAAAAGCCGTTTTATCTGCGGCAGACAGCTTGTCAAATGCGGCTTTGCTCATCAAAAATATAGCAGGCGAATAAACGTGGCCAGTGAGTGAGAGGTACTTTTGCACTTGGTCAAACTTGGCAGCCATAATCACCGACAATGGGTTTTCTTGGCCATCGACAGTGCCTTGTTGCAGGGCGGTAAAGACCTCTGGAAACGCCATCGGCGTTGGAACAATACCAAAACCTTTGTATGCAGCAATATGGACTGGATTTTCCATGGTGCGCATCTTCAAGCCTTTGAGATCATCGGGCGCATTGACTGCACGCTTGCTATTGGTCATGTGGCGCACACCATTTTCACCCCACGCCAAAGCCTTGAACCCTTTAGGCTCAAACTTGACCAACATATCTTGGCCAATTTGGCCGTCTAGCACGCGGCGCGCATGTGTTTTGTCGCGAAACAAAAATGGGATGTCTAAAATGCGCGCTTCGGGCACAAAGTTTGGTACTGGACCTGTCGAGGTAAAAGTCAACTCTTGGGTGCCTAATTGCACCGCCTCGATGGACTCTCGTTCACCGCCTAAAGAACCAGAATAAAAAGTTTGGATTTTGTAGCGCCCAGCAGTCCGTTTTTCGACTTCCTTCGCAAAAGTGTCAATTCCAACACCTTGGTGGGAATTTTGTGCCACTGAAATACTAATTTTCATGGTCGTTTGTGCGGCGGCAGTCGCCACCATGCCAATAGCCAATACGCTTGCAGTCAAAACGGTGCTGAATTTCATACGGAATTCTCCAAAAAAGTTATCATACAACTTGCGAGTATATGCTTTCACAAGGCGTTCATGTACGAGGGTTTTCTCGTATGTAAGCCTGAACTACATCGTCAAAACTGGCATCTGCCTTAAGTCCCATCGCCTGTGCGCGAGGCGAGGCAATGCGGGTGGGCCAGCTCGCCACGATGCGTACAATAGCGGGGTCAATTTTCCAAGAAAGTAGGCGATGTGCTGCTTCGCCGCCGTAGGTCAGCAGCCCTGCAGCCATAGCCCCCACCGTGCTGGTCATGGCGGGTAAATTCAGCGCAGTCAACGGCCCCCATTCTGTGTCGCCCACTTGCGCTACACGCACCAAACCCTCCACGGTGCGCCCCGGTGAAGACAGCGCAACCTCAGTGCTTGCAGCAACTGGTACAACCGACGCGATACCCGCCAAAGGTTCACGAATCATGCCGCTGAAAAATCCCGATGCCGCGCCATTGGGCATGCCCGGACGCACTGCTACTGTCATCAAGCGTGTATTGCGGCCTCGTACATAGCCTTTGCGGGCATAGTCCGCCACCAATTGTTCACCGATGAATTTTTGAATACCGTAGCTTGACTGCGGCGTTGGCAACGTCAGATCAGTCACCATGCCAGAAATGGGCAACAAGGGCGTTTGGCCAAATACGGCCAATGAGCTGGCAAATACGAACACTGGCTGGTTGCCTAATTGCCGACACGCCTCAAGTAGCCCGTGCGTAGCTGCCAAATTACTGCGCATTCCTAAATCAAAATTGGCTTCGCACTCGCCACTGACAGCCGCACTCAGGTGGTACACCACACTGGCGCTGGACAGGGCTTGCATTAAATCTGCATTTTTAGTTTCGAGTAAAGCGTTCAAGTCTCCAGTCACCGCACGAACACGGGCATCTTCTGAGATGTCTTGAGGCGCTGCGACACGGTCAATTAAATAGATGCACTCAATGGGCTGTGCTGCTTGGGCATTGATACTGAGGCTAGACATTGCCAGCAATGCCCTAGCAAGGCGCAGGCCAACGAACCCCGTTCCCCCTGTGATGGCGATATTCATACGGTTTGACCCTCTTGTGATTCAATGTTGAGTTTGCTACGGACATAGTCTACATGCTGCCTGAGGGTGTAGACGCGGTCAGAAAAATCCAAAGAAAACTTCGTTTGGTTGATATCGTGTTCAATGGCGTCAAGCTGCCCGCTGGCATCAGAAATTTCAGCCGCTGTCATACGACTGCCTTGCGCACCGTGTGCCAATCGCCGCTCCAAATCTAACAAAACACCGTATCGGCGAAATAAACGGTTTTCCTCCCGCCATCGCAAAAGCCCAGGAATTGCCTTGAACACCGGAAAGGCTACCGCCAGTAAAGGGATCAATACTAAAAGCAGCCGTTGTACAAAATTAGCGGCCCGAAAAGGGAGATAACGCTGTAAAAATGGTCTGCCTTCTTTGTAATAACGCTGCGCTTCATCGGCAAGCGGGAAGTCGGTTGCGCGAGGGTGAGGGAACTCGCTGGGGGCGCTGATGAGTGTTGGTATTTTGTGTACTTCTCTGGCCGCCTCTAAAAGTAGGTAGGCCAGTGCAGGGTGCAAATCATCTCGAACCACCAAATTTGCAGTTGTAGCCAACAAATGGATGTCTTGTGCAGGAATTCCTTGCAGCGGATCAACAGAAGAAGCTCTTAGAGTCACTAGCGACAAATACGGTAAGCGCCGGGACAAACCTTCCACTTCGTCTAAACGTGCAAGTTGAACATTGGGATCTTTCAGCAAGGCTTGCACCACCATAGACTGAGGCGCAGCAATTAAAAAAACTGCATCCACCGTGTGGTTGCGTAATTTTTCAGCCGCAATAGTACCCGTGTCGTCCAAAAAAGTAGCGGTTTTATCATTCACTTCGTATGCGGCAAGCAGCTCTGCTGCAACGTGCCGCGTGCCACTACCCGCACCTGCAAGCGCTAGTTTTTTACCCTTGAGCGCAGCCATGCTTTCATTGATTTGGCGATGCAGCTCGCGGGAGTGCGTAAAAATCCAAACAGGCTCGTAGGACACAACCCCCAAAGACCGCAGCGGCGTGTCCTCGTCTCCCTTGCTTGCGTCTAGGCTCAAAAAACCCAGGCCCCCTTGCACCAAGCCGATGGGTACGCCCGCATTCAAACGCTTTAAATTTTCTACTGAACCGTTGGAGTTTTCCAAAGCCAGTGTGACACCGTTGGCCTTCAAATAAGTCTGGTATTTTTGTCCAAACTGGTGGTAAGCACCGTCTTTGGCTCCCGTGGTCATGGTGACAATACGTGGCGGGGCAGGGCTGACATAGCGCACAATGAGCCAAGTAACAGCAGCAATCACAAGAATCGCAACAGCACTAGCCCATGTCGTTTGTTTTTTATTGAATCGGGGTATCAACATACAGGCTAGTCTATCACCCGAGAATCGCCCCTTTGTGGTCAGCGCGCACGCAAGGTGAGCAATTTGTCTCTGGCCATCGCCAAGTGTGACCGCAGGGTGTACCACCTGTCGGCGAACTGCTCGGGCAAATCTAGCGCAACGACCTGCGCCTCAATACTGTCCAAGCGCTGCAATAGTCGTTTGATTTCCATCGGCTTATTGGAAACGATGGGTTCGATCTCTGTCTCAAGAAATTTGAGTTCACCATAAAAATTTTGCAATACAGCGCTGACGCGCCAATCAAAAAAATCGGGTATCCACATCAGCAGCACGGTTGCAAACGCCAAAATAGGCAACAAAGCGTACAGCAATAACTCAGCTAACTGCGCCCAATAATAGGGCAATACCTTCTCCATCCAAGGCCGCTGACCCAACGCATTGGTTTTGGCTACTGGCGAGAGCATGAAGTCAGAGCTAGCCGTGCTGGGAAACTCGCTTTGGTGTTGTAAAAATGACGGGATTTCGTGGATTTCTTGGGCGGCATCCAAAATTTGGCGCTGTAGTGCTGGGTGCATTTTTTGATGCACTACTGCGTGTAAACCATATGACACCATGGCTAAGTCTTTGGGGGGGATGTCGCCACGAAGCTCAATTGATCCTTGCGGCAACACAAAAGGGCGCATCAACTGGTCTCTGGAGGCCAGCGCAAGCACACGGTCTACCCCAACCAAGTGGATGCCCGCAGCACGGGTCAATTCACGGACAGACTCCGACCGGCTGCTGGCCACTAGCACCACCACATCAGTTTTTGCATCGATTAAGTCTTTGGCAGCATCGGCAGCGCCTTTAAAAGTCAGCGTAATTTCCTCAGGTTTGATTTTGCTATGGGCTAGTAGCTGGTAGATTGTTTGGGTATTGCGCGCGGTAGTTGAAGCTGCGGTGATGCGCAGCCCTTTAAGTTCAGAGCTGAGATTGACCGCTGGTAAGCGCGTGAAAATCCACAGGGGATTGCGTTCAATGACCGCCAGCGCTTTGACTTCTTGTGGGGCTTGGCGCGAAAGCAAACCCAGTAAAAACCCCATATCAACTGTTCCGGTGCGGCTGGCAATTTGTGCCATAGTGTTGGCGCTGTCTAAGCTTTTCACTATTTCAACTTCAATGCCGTGTCGCCCCATCACGTCACGGTAGCGCTCGGCCAGACGCGTGTACCCGCCTTGTGCCAAACTGCCTGCAACCGACAACTTGGTGGGGGGCAGTGGCCGCCAAACAAGCGACGCCCAAAGCATGGCGGCCAAGGCAATTAACACCACAGGAAGGTACAAATACCCCCAGCGGCGGCGGTATAGCAGTAAGAATTTCATCGTCCGCGCTTCACAAGAAGTTTTTGCCGCACAAAATCAATGTGCTGCCGCAAGATATACAGGCGATGCGAAAAATTTCTAGGGGCAGAAAAATGGGTGGCTGCACGGTCTATAGCCGCCAATTGTTGGTGGTGTTGGGAAAATTCCAGCCCAGACATACTGGGTTTGCTCAGGTCATGTTCAATATATTTAAGCTCTCCATACCATCGGTTCACTTGGCTTTCTAAACTCCAGCGTATGACACCGGGCACCGCTTTGCAAAGTAACCAACCAACTACAAACATAGGCAATGCAATCAGTAAAAGCCGCCAAATGAACTGGGCTGTGTTGACCGTGAAATAAGACTCAAGCCATGGAAGGCCATGCACCAAAGTCTCTCTGGCTTGCTGCGAGGTGGTGAAATCAACTCTGCGCAGGCTGGGAAAATCTCCGGCTTTGTTGAATAAGCCTGCTTCTTGGTGTACCTCCACCGCCACCGCTACGAGCATTCTTTGCAATGCTGGGTGTAAATCTTCACGGCTGACCAAGCTGGCAACGGTGGTCAAGATAGCGCCGTCTTGTTCGGGGTGTTTACCACTTGTATCTAAAGCGCCTTGGGCAATTAACCGTGGCTCGAGGTAAGGAATACGCTCAATTAGTGCCGCACTGCGTTTGAGTTGCACCAAGCGAACGCCTGGTGCGGCAAGCATGGCGCGCACGACAGCCGAATTGGGCGACGAGACAAAAATAGCGGCATCGATTGTTCCGTTGGCTAAAGCCTTGGCGGACTCTAAGCCAGTGCTTTCAGAAATGATCAGGTCTTTGGGTTCAAGGCGCACCTGTTCTAGCAGCTTGAGCGCCACCAAACGGCTGCCACTGCCTGTTTGGCCAATCGATACGCGCAAACCATTGAGCTGCATGAGCGAGTCAATGTCTGCTCGGCGCGTAAAAATCCAAATCGGTTCAACATCCACATTGGCCAGTGTGATGATTTTTCTTGCGTTTTTAGCCTCTTCGCCGTCATTACTTAAGCCAAAACCGCCCTGTACAAAACCTACATCGAATGGTGTCAGGGGATCTTTCAGGCGTTGTACGTTTTGGGCAGAGCCTGCGGAGCTCACCAAGGTCACATCAATGCCGCGGGCTTTGAGCTTTTCAGCATAGCGTTTTCCATGAACCGTGTACATGCCATCATCTGGTCCAGTGGTCATGACCAAACTTGTTTTAGGCAACGGACTACCAAGCAACCAAATAAGGAGCGATGCAATCAGCAATACCGCAATGATCGGCAGCCGAATCAGCAACCATTTCCGTTTGTATAGCATGGCAAAGTTCACGTGTTTAAACACTCCTATGGCACTTTAACACAGCCCTCAACCGCCAAACTCTAGCCTACATACTTCCATAATTGGGTCCGCCGCCGCCTTCTGGCGTGACCCACACAATGTTTTGGGTGGGGTCTTTGATGTCGCAGGTTTTGCAATGCACGCAGTTTTGCGCATTGATTTGCAGACGGTCTTGGCCTGCATCTGTTTTCACATATTCATACACGCCTGCGGGGCAGTAGCGGCTCTCTGCGCCTGCATAGGTGATTAAATTGATGTTGACAGGCACGCTGGCATCTTTGAGCGTGAGGTGGGCGGGCTGGTTCTCAGCGTGGTTGGTGTTGCTGATGAACACACTGGAGAGGCGGTCAAAAGTGAGCTTGCCATCGGGCTTGGGATAGACAATTTCTTGGCATTCGCGGGCAGGTTTTAAATACAAATGGTCGGGTTTTTCGCGCTTAAGTGTCCAAGGAATATGGCCACGAAGGGCGAATTGCTCTAGGCCGTTCATGGCCGTGGCCACGACCAACCCTTTTTTGAACCAAGTTTTGAAATTGCGTGATTGGTGTAACTCGGTGTGCAGCCAACTTTGTTCAAAAGCCTCTGGGTAAGCGCTTAATTCGTCGCCACTGCGGCCAGCGCCAATGGCTTCAAACGTGGCTTGCGCGGCAAGCATGCCGGTTTTAATGGCAGCATGCGAGCCTTTGATACGGCTGACGTTGAGGTAGCCTGCATCGCAGCCCACCAAAGCCCCACCGGGGAACACGGTTTTGGGCAGGCTCATCAGACCACCAGCAGTAATAGCGCGCGCGCCATAAGACAGACGCTTGCCAGCAGCTATGCCTTTGGTAGCATCGCCTTCTAAATACCAGCGGATATTGGGGTGCAACTTCCAGCGCTGCATTTCCTCAAAGGGGCTCAAATACGGGTTGGCATAATCGAGCCCTGTGATGAATCCCAGCGCTACTTTGTTGTCCTCTAGGTGGTATAAAAACGCGCCGCCATAGGTGTGGTTGTCCATCGGCCAGCCAGCGGTGTGCATCACAAAGCCCGGCTGGTGGCGCTTTGGGTCTATTTCCCACACCTCTTTAATACCAAGGCCGTAGCTTTGCGGGTCTTTGCCCGCGTCTAGCTTAAAGTTCGCTATCAGCTGCTTGCCCAAGTGGCCGCGCGCGCCCTCAGCAAAAATCGTGTATTTGCCATGCAGTTCCATGCCCAGCTGAAAGTCAGTGGTGGGCTCGCCCTCTTTGTCGATGCCCATATTGCCAGTGGCCACGCCTTTGACTGAGCCATCGGCGTTGTACAACACCTCAGCGGCGGCAAAGCCGGGGAATATTTCTACGCCAAGGCTTTCTGCCTGCTGCGCCATCCATCGTGTCACATTGCCAAGGCTCACTATATAGTTGCCATGGTTTTGAAAGCAGCCGGGCAATAGCAAGTTGGGCACTCGAAAACTTGACTTTTCACCCAAAAACACCATGGCATCGTCGGTCACGGGCTGGTTCAAGGGCGCACCCATGGCCTTCCAGTTGGGAAAAAGCTCAGTCATGGCGCGGGGATCCATAATCGCTCCGCTCAAAATATGCGCCCCCGGCTCGGAGCCTTTTTCAAGCACCACCACACTGATCTCGCTGCCCTTGGCTGCCGCCAATTGCTTGAGGCGGATGGCGGTGGCTAGGCCGCCAGGACCGCCGCCCACTACGACCACGTCGTATTCCATGGCTTCGCGTGAACCGTGTGTGGCTAATATTTCTTGGGCTGTCATAGAGTGCTCGCTGATAATGGGTATTGCTTTGTATTTTAGGCGTTGCAATTACGCTTTTGCTGGGCGGCGCAACAAGCGCTCCTGTTTTTGAAGAGGACTCACTAAAAATGGCATACGAATTAGATTTGGCCGGACGTGTCGCATTGGTTACGGGCGCATCGGGCGGCTTGGGGGCGCAATTTGCCAAAACGCTGGCCAAAGCAGGCGCATCGGTGGTGCTGGCCAGCCGCCGCACCGACAAACTGCGCGATTTGCGCATCGAGATTGAGGCCGAAGGCGGCAGCGCCCATGTGGTGCAACTGGACGTGACCGACACCGCCAGCATTAAAGCAGCGGTGGCGCATGCCGAAACCGAGGTGGGCAGCATCGACATTTTGATCAACAATTCGGGGGTGTCCACCACCCAGCGTTTGGTGGATATTGGCGAGGAAGACTACGACTTCATCTTCAACACCAACACCCGGGGCGCGTTTTTCATGGCGCAAGAGGTGGGCAAGCGCATGCTGGCGCGCGCCAAAGGCGCAGCGCCGGGCAGCTTCACCGGCGGGCGCATCATCAACATTGCCTCGATGGCGGGGCTGAAAGTGCTGCCGCAAATTGGGGTGTATTGCATGAGCAAAGCTGCCGTGGTGCACATGACCAAATCCATGGCCGTGGAATGGGGCAAATTTGGCATCAATGTCAACGCCATCTGCCCGGGCTACATTGACACCGAAATTAACCACCACCACTGGCAAACCGAACAGGGCCAAAAACTGGTGCAAATGCTGCCTAGGAAGCGCGTGGGCAAGCCCGCCGATTTGGACGCGCTCTTAGTCATGCTGTGCAGCGACGAGAGCCATTTCATCAATGGCGCCGTGATTGCCGCTGACGACGGATTTGGCGCTTAAGTCCCCGTGTTGACTGGGGTTTTGGCAGGTCTGGCCGCTGGCGCATTGTGGGGGCTGGTGTTGGTAGCGCCGCGCATGGCCAGTGGTTTCACGGCGGTGGATTTCACCGCTGGGCGCTTTTTGTCCTATGGAGCGCTCTCCTTCGTTTTGATGCTTTTTTGGCGCAAAACTGCTTGGCCCACGCCGCGCCAAGCATTTCAAGCACTGGGTTTGAGCCTGCTGGGTTTTACTGGCTATTACTTGTTTTTAGCCAAAGGCATTCAAGACGCGGGCTCTGAAGCGCCCAGTTTGATTATTGGCACTATTCCTATTTGGATGATGCTACTGGGCAAGCCAGCAGGGCTGCGCTGGGCGGGGCTTTTGCCCGGCTTGCTGCTGACCATGGCGGGGCTGGGGTTGATGGTAAGTGCGGCATTGGGCCTAGAGCTATCGGGGCAACATTTTTGGCGCGGCGTGGCGTATTCGGTGGTGGCCATGTTGCTGTGGACGGCATTTGGCTTTTTGAATGCCCTATGGCTCAAAAAACACCCAGAAGTGAGCGCCACGACATGGGCCAACTGGCTGGGCGTGGCAACAGGCTTGGGCGCTTTGCTGATGTGGTTTTCTCTCGGATTTACAGAAAAAACACACGATGTCACCGCAAAGTGGTCATTATTTGCTATGCTTTGTATAGTAACTGGCATCGGCTCGGCTTGGCTGGCCACTATTTTGTGGAACATTGCCAGCCAACGCTTGTCAGCCAGCTTGTGTGGCCAACTGATTGTGAGCGAAACAATTTTTGCCTTGCTTTACTCCTTTGTCTGGGACGGCATATGGCCCAGCAGTGCGCAGTGGCTAGCCTGTGTTTTATTTGTGGGCGGTATTGTGCTGTCGATTCGGGCTCATAATGCGCCTGAGCACCAATACTAAACTCCCGCATAAAAACAACCTTACATTTTGATGCAATGACTCCCTTGCCATCGCTTCGCCAAGTAATTAGACTTGTTGTGCAAACATTTTTGAGGTTTTTTGTATTATTTAGTTTGCTTTTTAGCGCCCATGTGCAAGCGCAAGACGTTTCTCGACAGACAGGCTGGATCAGCCAGCGGGCATATTTAGATGACCCCTCTGGGCAGCTCAGTTTTACCGATGTGCAGGGGAAAAAATTCACGCCTTTTGAAGGCTTTATCTCGCGCGGCAACTCTAATAAAACTTTATGGCTGAAACTGGATGTGCCCGCCCACAACAGGGATGACTTGGTACTGAGCATCGAGCCGGCGTATTTGCGCAGCATTGACGTTTACACCCAAAACGCGCAGGGCCAGTGGCTTGCTCGCCAAACAGGCAGCCGGGTGGCGTTTGAGGACCGCGAACGGTCGGAGCTGTATTTTGCGCTAGGGCTAGAGGCGCAGCCCCGGCAGGTCTCAAGCATATACGTGCGGCTCAACAGCCCCACCCTGATGATCCCCAACATTGATATTCTGGGCTCAAGGGCAAGCTACAACAAAGACAACGCTTTCCATATTGGCATAGCTGCTTACATATCGGTGAGCCTTATGGTGGTGCTTGCTTCGTTGGCCGCTTGGCGCTTCAGTCGTGACGGCTTGTGGATCATTGCTGCGGCACATGACCTCGTATCCATGGTATCGCTTGCCAACATGACCGGTTTTACTGCCAAGTACTTTATGCCCAACTCCCCTGCGCTGGCAATGTTTGTCATGCCACTTGCCAATATTTGTACGGCTGCTGTGGCGTATCTCTTTTTCTGGCGATTACTCAAAGCTTTCAACGTACAGCGCTGGATTTATCGAATTTTTGCCATGCTATTTGCCGTCCAGTGTGTGCCCTTGGTCTTATTGCTTAACGACCAAATTTCATATGCTTTGCTGTTCAATAACTCTGTTATTTTGGTTTGCGCGGTATCTTTATCTGCAACATTTTGGTGGCTTGACCTGCGCGACACCATACTAACCACCGCTTACCGTGCCTTTGTTTTTTGCCTTTGTGCTTATGGCTTTATTTTTTGGCTACCTGTTTTTCAGATTACCTCTCCCTCCATTATTAATTTGTATGTGGCAACTCCTGGCAGTTTGCTCACCATGGGCATGCTGACCGTCATGCTCAGTAGGCGGCTGTATTTACAGATTCAACATGGCCGACAGTCTGAATTGCTTAAAAACGAAGCCCAAAAAGACTTGCGCATTGAGGAAGCCAAACACGCAGGGACAGCCGGATTATTGGGCATGATTCTGCATGAGGTGAAAAATCCGCTCACCTCCATCCGCATGGCCACCAGCACCCTGAGCAGCGGCCAACCTCTCAACGATGCAGACCGCGCCCGCCGCCTGAGCAATATCCAGCGTGCCATTGACGGCATTGACTTGGTGCTAGAGAGCTGCACTGCGGTGGACAAGCTTGAGCGCGGCCAGCTGCAGCTAGACCCTCAGCCCGAGGAGGTGGTGGGGTTTCTCAACGACTGGCTGGCTGACACCTACGACACCGAACCCAATGGGCGCTTGGTATTGCTTGCTCCACAAGCCATTCACGCCACACTAGACATGCGGGTGTGGATGCTGATGGTGCGCAATTTGGTGGACAACTCGCTCAAGTATTCACCAGAGGGGTCACCCGTTACATTGCAATTGTCTCAGCCCAAAGGCTATGTGGTGTTGAATGTACGCAATTTAACAGGCAAAGCGGGTGTGCCCGATGCCAACGCCGTGTTCAACAAGTATTACCGCGCCCCGCAAGCCATGGGCAAGCCCGGCACGGGCTTGGGGCTTTACTGGGTGCATGAAGTCTCGGCCATCATGGGCGGCTCAGTGCGCTTGGCAAGCGCTGCAGACTCGGTGGAATTTGAATTGAGCACGCCATGTTAAGCATTGCCGTACTAGAAGACAACGACATCGTAGCCGAAGAGCTGATTCGCTATTTGGCGCGGCCAGACCGCAGCGTGGCGGGTTACGGCACGGCAGCGGCGCTGTTGGAGCACATGCACAGCTCGCCGCCTGATATTGCCATAGTGGATCTTGGCCTGCCCGATATGGACGGGCTAGTTGTGGTGCGCCGTCTGCGCCAGATCAGCCCAGACATGGGGGTGATTATTCTCACCGCGCGTTCCCACCGCCACGACCGCAGCCACGGCTACGAAGCGGGTTCTGATGTTTTTTTGAGCAAACCCACCAATGTGCGTGAGCTCGATGCCGTGGTGCAAAATTTGGCCGACAGGGTGCTGCGCCTCAAACAAGAAAAAGACCCCTTCGACTATGTGCTCCAGCGCGGTGCGATGCGCATTCGTTTGGCGTCTAGCCCGTGGGTTACCCTGACTGCCGCTGAAATGCGGGTGCTGGAGTGTCTAGCACAGGCCCCTAGCCAAGAGCTTAGCAATGAGGCGCTGCTGCTGGCATTAGAGCAGCATTCACGCAAAGCCCATGAGCCAAGCCCCGAGCAGGCTAGAAGCAACTTGGCGGTGCAAATCAGCCGTTTGCGCAGCAAAATGGGCCAGCAATCGGGCCAGTTAATAGCCAGCGTGCGGGGCGTGGGCTACCACCTCACCGCCAAAATCCGCATCAGCGACTGACAGGCTTTTGGGGATTATCCCCAATACTATTCGCTTTGAGCCCATGTAGCTGCTGATTTGCGCGCCCGATCAGCGTTTTGGGTATCCCGACGCGCCCTCATGCGGTGGGTACACCGAAATCGGTCGATCGGGATAGCCAAAACGCTGCCCGGGCTATGCTCGTATTGGGGTTTTATGCCGTAGGAACATTACACTTAGAATGCCACATACTATATAAAACGTAGCATAGTATGACCATATGACGTTGAAATTCCCACTATTTTTCTTAAAGCGAGCAAATCTGAGCGCGAAACAGGGCGCAACCCAAGCTTTTGACTATTAAGCAGAGCAGTTTTCACCCGTTCCAAACAAACCACCACCTCGCCCTGCGGCTAAGCTGGGCATGAACCCTTCGACAAGCTCAGGGCGAACGGAAAATGCTTAAAGCGAACAGTATTGGTGTTATCCCGCTGCGACATCCGCAGCACTTGCGTTTTTTACGTGACTGTTTGCAACATTTCAATTTATTTCACCACAGACCGTTAAATTAACGGCTACGCGTGATTTCACGCTGGATGTGCAGGCTCTGAAAGCTTGTGCACATGGATTCACAGTCATTCCACACACAGGTAACTTACTATGATGTTAAACCTCCATATTGACCCCCACCGTTCATATTTAACCACGACCAGCCGCCGCGCAAGCCGATTGCTGGCGGCGCTTGGCTTGGCTGCATCGCTAGCTGCCTGCGGCGGCGGCGACGAAATTGCTGTAACTGCTGGGTCGCCTGCGGCAGTTATTGTCAACGGCCAAACGGTGTCTTCCACCGTCACCCCAGCGCTTCGTTACGCGGTGGGAGGTGGCCTGAGCGGCATGGCGGCGGGGCAAAGCTTGGTGCTGCAAGATGCATCGGGCTTGACTGCCAGCTTTTCAGCCAACGGCACATACACACTGCTAGCCAGCGTGCCCAGCGGCACACCCTATAACTTGAGCGTTAAAACCCAGCCGATAGGCCAAAGCTGCAGCATCAGCAACGGCGCTGGCAGTATTTCCAGCGCCAGTATCACCAATGTGCAGGTGGCCTGCACCAGCCCGTTTTTGCGCCTGCTCGCTGGCAATGTGGGCGGCGCGGGCAGTTCAGATGGCTTGGGCGGCGCGGCGCGTTTTAATTATCCAGGTTATGTCGCTTTTGACAGCTTAGGCAATGCTTTTGTCTCCGACAGAGGCAACAACACCATCCGTAAAATCACCCCTGCAGGCTTGGTAAGCACGTTTGCTGGCTCTCCCACTGTCGCTGGCTTTGCCAATGGCGCAGGCGCTGCAGCGATTTTCAACAGTCCAGAAGGCATTGCGCTAGACAGTGCTGACAACGTGTATGTAGCCGACAGCAGTAACGCTTTGATTCGCAAAATCACCCCCGCAGGCTTGGTAAGCACTTTCGCTGGCGAGCTCAACGTCTTTAGCGTTACCGACGGCACTGCCACAGCAAGGTTTACCGGCCTTCAAGGACTGGCCATTGACAGTGCTGACAATATATATGCCGCTCAAGCTGCTCAAGGCAGATTCTCAGCCCATTCAATCCGCAAAATCACCCCCGCAGGTGAAGTCAGCACCTTGGCTGGTGGTGCACAGTCAGGTAGTGCAAATGGAACAGGAACTGCAGCAACCTTCAACGCCCCCTTGGGCGTTGCTGTCGACAGCGCGGGGAATGTGTATGTGGCCGATGGCAATAACAACACCATACGCAAAATTACCGCTGCAGGGTTGGTGAGCACACTGGCTGGATCTTCCTTTGGCGGCAGTGGCTATGTGAACGGCACAGATACCGTGGCTAGATTTAGTGGACCTCAGGGCGTTGCTGTTGACAGCACTGGCAATGTGTATGTGTCGGATGCAAGAAACCAAAGCATTCGCAAAATCGCACCCGACGGACAAGTCAGCACGCTAGCCGGGCCTAGTAGCCCATCTAGAACATCAGGCAGCGCAGACGGCCAAGGCTCAGCTGCGCGGTTTAATAGCGTGTATGGCATAAGCCTAGACAGAGCGGGTAACCTGTATGTAGGTGATGGCAACAACCACACAGTTCGCAAGATCACATCCGCTGGCTTGGTCAGCACCTTTGCTGGCGCTCCCTCGGTGTCAGGTTTTGCCGACGGTTTGGTGGACGCTGCGCAATTTGACACCCCACTGGGTGTGGCAGCTGACAGCAGTGGCAATGCCTATGTGGGCGACAGCCGCAATAACAGCATTCGAAAAATCACCCCTGCTGGGCAAGTAAGCACTGTTGCAGGTTCTGCCACCACAGGTGGTTCTGCCGATGGTGCAGGCACAGCGGCACTGTTTAACCGCCAAAATGGCATGGCCATTGACAGCGCTGGTAATTTGTATGTGGCTGACAAGAATAATTTCCGCATTCGCACAATCACACCTGCAGGCCTTGTCAGCACCTTGGCTGGCTCTACGCACGGATATGCGGAGGGCACGGGAACTGCCGCTCAATTTAAGACTGTAGAGTATTTGGCCGTTGACAGCGCAGGCAATGCCTATGTGTCGGACGCTGACAATTACCGCATCCGCAAAATCACCCCAGCTGGGCTGGTGAGTACACTGGCAGGCAGTGGCACTCGGGGCAGTGCAGACGGAACTGGCGCTTTGGCGCTATTTGATGCCCCTTTTGGTATTGCGGTGGACGAAGCGGGCAATGTTTATGTTGCAGAGTTTTTCAACCACACCATTCGCAAAATTAGCCCAGCAGGTGTAGTGAGCACTTTGGCGGGCACCAATACACAGAGTGGTACGGCCGATGGCACGGGCAGTGCTGCACGGTTTTATAGACCGCGCAGCTTGACTATTGACAGCGCAGGCAACTTGTATGTGGCAGACAGCGGCAATCACACGATTCGCAAAGTAACGCCAGATGGGGTGGTGAGCACGGTGCTGGGCGTAGCAGGGCGAAATGAAACCAGTGTGGGTATCTTGCCAAAGCTGGTAAGTGATCCACAGGGCTTGTCTATTACTGGCAGCACCCTGTACATCACCACGCGCCAAGGCGTGGTGGTGACCACGCTGCCGTGAGCGGCGGTGGTGGTACAGTAGGCCTGCGGTCTAAGGCCTTTGACCCAAGACCACAGGCTTGTGTTGGCAGCGTAAGCTGTTGAAACAATGGAGAACAAAATGATGGCGTCACCTACAAATAACCAAAATCAATCCACGCGGTGGAAGGCCACACTCCAAAGTTTTCTTTTTTCTAGCCTGTGCATCGCCTTAGCAGCTTGCTCAAATTCGGACATCAGCGGGACCAATGGAGCCAATGGGACACAGGCTAGCGCCACCCATTTGGCGGCACTTGGGCCGCTCTCGGGTGCCACAGTCACGGTTGCGCCGGTAGACCAACGCCTTCAGATTCTTGAAACCACGGTGACCGATGCCAAAGGCAATTTCAAATTAAAGGTGGCTCCCGAGTTTGAAGACCGATTGCTTTTGGTAACCGTGTCTGGCGGCGTGGATACCGATGCCAACGACGATGGCGTGCCTGATGCCACCCCCACGCCCAACCGAGGCAGTGTGTTGGCCTTGGTTAAAGGCAAAAGACTGAATGAAAAAGGTATTTCGGTCACCGTGCTAACGGATGCCATTGCCAGACAACTGGAAATTCCGTTGACCTACCTTCCACCAGAAACCATCAACAGCGCCATAGAAAACCTGTCTTACCAGCTGATGAAGGGGGATATTGATGGCGATCAACGCATTTCGTATGACGATGTGTTGCTGTTTACCCCTGCTTTGTCGGAGCATCAAGCCAAGCTCGATTTTGACTACAAAAAGGCCGTGTTGACAGAGCAAAAATCAAGCGCGGGCACACTGGTCAGCAAGTACCATACCGGCAGCGCCCTGCTGGTCAAAGCGCTTGAAGAAGCGTTTAGCAACCGCATGAGTCTTGCCCTGCCTACGCAAGAGCAGATGAAAGTATTTTCTGTCACCATTCGCTCGGGCGCGGGTGGTGTGGTGAATGGCCAAGGCTTTACTTTGGGGGCTGGAAATGAAGAGGTTTCATTGTCTATGCCTGCCGCCAGCTTGTCGTTTTTAATCAAAGCCGTGCCTGAGAACGAGTTTGTGTTTAGCCGCTGGATTGGTTGCGAAAAGCCCGTGGGCGCAGATGGGTGTGAGGTGAGCAACCCCAAAGACAACAAGCTTATTTCTGCACAGTTTGCCTTGAAAGAAAACAAATTGACCGCTGGCATAGAAGGCGAGCTGAATCTTCAAGACCCCAGCTTTGGGCAAGTGGGCATTGTTTTTGAGGGTAAAGATGAGGTGGTTGTGACCTCTCGCGCCAATTCAAGCATCATCTCCAAGCTGAAATTTGCTAAGGTCAATTCGGTTTTCCATACGGGCATCAGTGGCAAGCCGCAAATCAAATTGCGCAAGCAAGTATCCGAAGGATTCATTGGCACCGGTCGCTTTTACCAAGCGCGGTTTCAATACGAAACAATTGCCTTGTTTGACATGTACCAGCAAGCATCGTTTGAGGAAGCCGATCGCCCTATGGTGCTGGACGACATCAAGGCGCTGACTTACGCCACCGCAGTGCCAGAGGCTAAAAGAACCATCAAACTGCCCACCACCGCAGGGCGTGATTTTGTGGAAGGCCCTAAACCCACGCCTGCTGAAATTGGCAGCAATGCTTGCCCCGCAGGCGCAGAGCTGCAATTTGGCTACCAACTGGGTCGTCCAGACGATGTGATTGAATTTTGTATTGACCAGGGGGTGGATACACTGCCTCAGGGTGAAATATGCGATGAAACTCAATGGACGGCGGTGATTGTGGATGGCAGAAGGTATTGCTTGCCTGAGTCGAGCAATCCGTTCACGCAAGCCACGGCACATAAACTCGCTGCATTGAAGTTGCAAGACAAACGCAAAACCATGATTGGCCAAGCCAATACAACCTTAGTCGCCAAATTAGAGGCTAAAAAATCGTATTCGGCAGTTTCTAAGCGCTTGGCTGAGGCCAAGGCACAGGGTCTGCTCACGGCAAGCCAGCGCGCCAAAGAGGTTTGGTTGGTGGGCTATGGACGGGCATTTGATCTGGGTGATGGGGTCTTTATCACCAACAACCCCACCAAGCCCGGTTTGCTGATGCTTGAGGCCCAAGGTGAGCCTACCAAGGTTGCGCACTTGGAAAAACCTGCTTTGTTTGAATCAATTTGCCGGAAAAATATTCGCTCCCCTGAGTGCGCTGGCTTGGGTGAAATCAGGCGAGCGGCGTTTAATCTGTTTCCTGGCTCTGGGCTTGAGCTAGAGCTCAAAGGGGACAAGTACCCTGCGTTGATTATTCGCGTAGCGATACAAATTGAGGTGGATTTTCAGAGCAACGGCAACGTGAAATGGATAAAACCACTGCGCATGGAGGCCAATACGTCGGGTACTTTGAAAGTTGCCCCCAAAATTGGCTTGGGCGTGGTGTACCAAGGGGGCATTGGCGGGGTGCTGAAAAAAGACGGATCGCGCTCCAAATTTGATGCAGGTAACGGCGCAGTCGATATTTACCAAAAAATCGTTAGCTTCGATTTTGCTAAAAAATCCGGGGTCGGTGCCATGTTCAGGGCGGAGCTGGAGTTTGGTGCTGGCATTGAAATATATGGCGAGGTCAAGTTGGAAAATACACTCACCATCCCTATTTCTATAGCTTGGGACGGTGGCATGGCTGCGGGCTGGGGATGCCGCAATTGGTATTGGTATGGCGGGCGCGACTGCCCCAGTGACACGCATTTTGACTTCAAAATGGTGCCATCCATTTATGCGCGTTATGACTTAAAAGGCGCTGCCAGTGTGGTGATTGAGCCCTACATTCAGGCATCGATGACCAATGGTGTTGAAGGTGTCGGAAGAGCTTTGTCTGGTTTGTCTCTGCGTGGATTCGTTCAGGGCGAGGTCATCATGGAGTCGCCCCTTCTGAGCTTGTCAAATATCCCTGCCGATGTATCGGCCAGAAACGGTAAATTCTCTTGTATTGACGGTAACTTAACCATCAATGGAAATGCCTACTACGGTGCGCGTGCAAGTTACAAGTTCACCACCAAAGATTCCTTTATTGGGAAATTTTGGGACATGGAAAGAAACGTGCAGCTTTATGAATACAAAAAACGTTTTTACAGCTGGGGGTGGTCCGAGCCGCGGGAAGACAAGCCATTTTTGCCCAAGTCGCCCATGGTGATGGACAGAAGCAAGTTGAATGAACCCGACCAAGTGCCTTGCTCAGGCCCACTTGATGAGGCCAAGCTCCCAGATGAAATCATATTCAAAGCGGGCACTATAGAGCTCACTTCCAACTCTTGGAGAAGCACCAAAAATCGCCGTATGACTATGCAAGCGGATGGTAATTTTGTGGTTTACAACTATGACTCTGGCAAAGAAAAAGAGTCGGAGCGTATTGGTGCAGCGTTGCGCGCCAGCGGTACATCGGGCGATAACTACAGGCTAACATTTCAGAGCGACGGAAATTTGGTGGTATACGACATCCGAGACAATGCCAAATGGTCAACTGGCACACACGGCAATGAGGGTTCGCGTTTAGTCTTACAAAAAGATGGAAATCTGGTGATTTATGCTGCGGACGGTCGTGCGCTTTGGGCAACAGGAACCAACGAATAGCACAAGGTAAGGACCATTTTCATTACACTCACAGACTACGCTACTGGTGCAGCTGCAAGTCTGTTTGCCCTATGAAAATCATAATTCCCGATGTAAAAAAACTCGTATACGAGATGACCATTCCCATCCGCTGGGGCGATATGGATGCCATGGGGCATTTGAACAATGGCACGTATTTTCGCTATTTAGAAACTATGCGCATCGACTGGATGTACAAGATTGGCTGCGTGCCCGACCCGCTGGGACAAGGGCCGGTGATTGTGAATGCGTTTTGCAATTTTTACCACGAGCTGGTTTACCCGGGCGACGTGCTGATGAAAATGTATGTGAGTGACCCGCAGCGCACCACGTTTGAAAGCTGGGGCACGATGGAGCGGGCGGACAAGCCTGGCGTGGTGTGCGCGGCGGGGGGTGCAACGACGATTTGGGTGGATTTTCCGCTTAAAAAAGCCGCGCCTATGCCCGATTGGATGCGCGATATCGTCAGCTAGGCTTGCGAACGGGGATAATCCTTGTTATGGACACCGCCTTACTTTTTCACATAGCTTTTTACAAATTTACCCATGTGGCAGACGTGCCTGCCGCCGCGCAGCGCCTGCGCGAGATCACGGAGGGCTTGACGGGCAGTATTTTGATTGCCAGCGAGGGCATTAACGGCATGATGGCGGGCAGCGCCGCGCAAATGGATGGTTTTGAGGCCGCTTTGCAAACCGATACGGGCTTTGGCGGTGCATTTGCAGGCACTGTTTTTAAACGCACAGCCTGCATCACCGTGCCTTTTAAGCGCATGAAAATCCATATGAAACGCGAAATTGTGCCGCTGGGCATTGACGGCGTGGACGCGGCTGGGCGCATGGCTGACATTGCGCGCACCAATGTGGCCCCGGCTGACTGGCGTGCGCTGATTAAGCAGCCCGACGTGGTGCTGCTGGACAACCGCAACAGCTTTGAATACAAACTGGGCCAATTTGAAGGCGCTATTGATCCGGGTGTGGTGAATTTTCGGGATTTTCCAGACTATGTAAAAGCCCATGCCGCGCAGTGGAAGGCTGAGAACAAAAAAGTAGCCATGTATTGCACGGGCGGCATACGCTGCGAAAAAAGCACGGTTTGGATGCAAGATTTAGGGCTGGATGTGTACCAGCTTGAAGGCGGCATTTTAAATTATTTTAAAGAAATGCCAGATGCCGCAATGGATTGGCATGGGGAGTGCTTTGTATTTGATAGCAGAGTAGCACTGGATACGCATTTACAAGAAACCCCCACCACGGTGGAGCAGGTTTACCAAGACGCGCCCGATGGTGTCTGGCGGCTCAACCGCGCCAAACGGCTTGATGGTGCTGAGTAAGCCCGATGCGCTGCTAGCCCGAGATGGCGTGGGTCCCAGCTGCGTGACTGTGCCAGTGGGTGCGCCCAGCGCGGTATCGGACTTTTTGGTGCAGCGTTTTGCTAGGGTAGCGCCTCAGATTTGGCTAGATCGGCTGGCCGCAGGGGCTGTGCGCGATTGCGCGGGCAGGGCGCTGGTGGCCACATCTGTGTGCAAAACGGGCGACAAAATTTACTACTGGCGCAGCGTAGCCGCCGAGCCGCGCGTGCCCTTTGACGAGGCCATCGTGTACGAAAACGAGCACATTGTGGTGGCCGACAAACCGCATTTTTTGCCCGTTACGCCTACGGGGCGATATGTGCAAGAGACTTTGCTCGTGCGGCTTAAAAATCGTTTAAAAATCAACGACTTAGCACCTATGCACCGCATAGACCGCGACACTGCAGGCTTGGTGATGTTCAGTAAGCTACCCGCCACACGGGGCGCATATGCCGCCTTGTTCAGAGAGCACCGAGTCCACAAGGTGTATGAAGCTATCGCGCCTTTTCGTGCGGATTTAACGCTGCCTTTGGTGCACAAAAGCCGTATGGAAGATGCGGCGCATTTCATGCAAATGCAGGAAACAGCAGGTTCGCCCAACAGCGAAACCCATGTATTTCTGCTAGAGCAGATGGGCAACAGGGCACGCTACCGCTTAGAGCCAGTAACAGGCCGTCGCCACCAGCTTCGCCTGCATATGGCGGCACTGGGAATCCCCATAGAAGGCGATAGCATGTACCCTGTGCTCACGCCAGAGTGTGCCCCAGAGCTTATGGACTTTAGCTGCCCGCTGAAACTCTTAGCCAAAGCGCTGGCTTGGACTGATCCAGTAACAGGGGAAGTGTTGCGGGTTCAAAGCGCACTGAATGTGTCGTTTTGATTTTTTTTGCTACAAAATATATAGCAAACTATGGCTAATATAAAGCGATAAATGGCTAAATCGCAATGTGCTTTACGCAGTTGAACCCGCCCGCACCACCCGCCAATCCGCCCCATGCGCATCTGCATAGGTGGCCAAAGCGGGGCGGTTGTCATGCTGCCAAGGGTGAAAGTCGCGTTTAAAGTAGTCCAGTAGCGGGCCGGTCATCATCCAAACCCAGCCATTGCCGCGCGACGGGCGGCCTAGTAAAAAGGTGGTGGCACTCCACCATGTAGAGGGTTTAAACAATGTGCCGTCGTGCCATAAGTTGTTGGTGGTTTGGCGCAGCACATCAAAGGCAAACACGATCGATGCGTAAATAAACCAGCGCACGCGCCATGCATAGTTGCCGCCCAGCGCTTGGTAAACATCAAAAGCCACGGCTTTGTGTTCAGACTCTTCCATGCTGTGCCACAGCCAAATTTT
>JANOYR010000281.1:0-5557 GCA_031428975.1 Polaromonas sp.
TGCATACGAATTGATCCTTTGAAATAGATGGGGGTTGAGGCGCGCAGTGCGGTGGTTTAGCGCATGAGCGTAGCGAACCCGTGCTGTTTGGCAATCCCCTAAATGGGGGGTGATGGCTAAATATTGCATCTTCAACGCTCCCTAGCCGCCTCTGCCGCCACCTTTTGCACGGGGCTTAGCAGATACTCCATGATGGTGCGCCGGCCTTGGTGGATTTCGGCTACCACTTGCATGCCGGGTTCTAGCGGGTAGCCGCGCTGGGCTGCGCCACCACCTGCGTTGCCTTCGCTACCACCTTGTGGGGGCAGGGCTTGGGTGTCCAGCGCTATCCATGCTTTGTAGCCGGTGTTGGCCGCGGCTGATGCGCTGGGGGCGGCGCTGTTGGGCGTTTGCGAATCTGCGGCCAGCACCTGCACTTTGCCTTCTATGAGGCCGTATTTTTGAAACGGAAAAGCCGCCACTTTAATGCGCACGCTTTGGCCTGTGCGCACATTGCCCACGTCTTCATTGCGCACCTGCACCTCGGCCAGTAGGCGCTCGCCTTTGGGCACTAATGTGAGCAGCACCATGCCGGGCTGCACCACGGTGCCATTGGTGGTGGTGGCGATGTCTTTGACAATGCCTGCTTGCGGGGCGCGCAGCTCCAAGAGGCGGGTTTTGTAGCCTAGCTTGTTGCCCTCTTGCTCTAGTTTGGCCACTTGGGCCATGGCTTCGGTGCGCTCTATGAGCAGCTGGCTGCGGTAGTTGCTGGTGAGGGCGGCTATTTTTTGCTTTTGGCCGCTGATGGTGGCCTCAAGGCTTTTCACGGTGGCGGCTTGGCTTTTGAGGTCTTGGGCTTTTTCTATGGCTTCGCGCTCTTTGTCGTTGCCCGCTATGGGGCTCACAAAGCCTTCGGCCACTAGGCGGGCGTGGGCTGCGGCGCTTTGCTGGTAGCTGGGCAGGGTGGCTTTGAGCTTGGCCAGCGTTTCTTGGGCGGCTGCTAGCTCGTTGGCGGCACGCAGCAGGGCGGCTTGCTCTTGGGCCAGTGCGTCGGCATAAGCCTGCGCATGGGCGCGGGCCTGCGCTTGCACCTGGGCCAACATGGCGGGCTCGTCGCCAGCGGCGCTTGGCAGGCTTTGGCCAGCCAGCGCAGCGTCGATGCGGCGCAGGCTTAGGCGCTTGTAGGCCACGTCGCTGCGCAGGCTGCTGCTGTTGGCTCCGGCCACCGTGGGGTCTAGGCGAATCAGTACTTGGCCTGCTTGCACCGCGTCGCCTTCTTTGACCAGCAGCTCGGTCACCACGCCTGCCTCGGCGGGCTGCACAATTTTGGTGTAGCTGCTGGGCACCAAGCGGCCTTCGGCGCTGGCCACAATGTCGACCTTGGCCAGCAGCGCCCACGCCAGCAATATGGCAAACAGCGCCACCACGGTGTAAAAAATGGCGCGGGGCAGACGCGGCATGGGGCTGCTGGTGATGGCCAGCAGGCCGGGGGCAAAGTCGGCCACGTCGGGGGTGAAAATGCTGGGGGTTTTCATGGGGTGTGGCTTTGTGTGGTTTGGCTGGCGGGGGGCTGCTTGGGTGCTGCGCGTTGTATGCGGCCGTCGCCAATAAGGAATATGTCGTCCACTTGCAAGGCCTTGGGCAAGGCGTGGGTGACAAACAGCATGCTCACCTTGCCACGCAGGGCGTTGATGGTGGCGGCAAATGCATTGGCCGTTTGCGCATCTAGGGCACTGGTGGCTTCGTCAAAAATCAAAATTTTGGGTTTTTTGAGCAAGGCGCGGGCAATTGCTATGCGCTGCTTTTGGCCGCCCGACAGGCCTGCACCGCGCTCACCAATCTCGGTTTGGTAGCCCTTAGGTAGCTGCTCTATGGTGCTGTGCACTTCGGCCATTTGACAGGCCTGCACCACGTCTTCAAAGCTGGCCAGCGGGTTGGCCATGGCGAGGTTGTCAAACACCGTGCCGCTGAACAGCACGGTTTCTTGCGGCACCACGCCAAAGTAGCTGCGCAACTCGTTGGCCGATAGGTTCAAGATGTCAATTCCGTCGATTTTGATTTGGCCTTCGCTGGCTCTATAAAAACCTTGCAGCAGCTTGTTGAGTGTGGATTTTCCAGTGCCGCTGGGCCCCATGATGGCCACGGTGTGCCCGGGCTGCACCACAAGGCTAGCGCCCGAGTAGAGCAGGGGCAGCTCGGCGCTGTAGCGAAAGCCCAGATTGCAGATGTCAATATGCCCAGAGCCCACGGCTTTGCGGGTAGGCACAGCGCTGTAGGGTTCTATGGGGGCGTTCATCAAATCGCCCAAGCGGCTCACGGCCAAGCTGGCCTGCTGAAACTGCTGCCACAGCCCCACCATGCGCAGCACGGGCTGGCTAAGTTTGCTGGCAAACATTTGAAAAGCCACCAGCATGCCAATGGTGAACACACTGGCAGCTTGGCCCGCCGCGCTGGCCTCGGGGTGCATCACCAGCCACGCACCCACCAAGAGCACCAGCAATGTCATGGCCTGCTCCAGCGTGCTGGCTATCACGTTGTAGGTGTTACCGATTTGTTTGGTTTGAAAACCCGACTGCAAGTAGCTGGCCAAATAGCTGTCGTAGCGGTTTTGCAGCTGGGGCTCAAGTTGCAGGCTTTTCACGGTTTCTAGGCCACCCACATATTCGGTCACAAAGGCTTGGTTGCGCGCACCCAGCAAAAATTGCTCGTTGAGCCTGCTATGAAAAATAGGTGCCACCATGAATGACAAAATAGCAATGATGCTAAGGATGCCCAGCACGATAAAGGTGAGCGTGACCGAGTAATAAAACATGACCACCACGCAGATCAGCAAAAACGGAATATCCAACACCAAGCTCACCGCCGCCGACGCAATGAATTCGCGGATGGTTTCCACCCCATGCAGGCGCGCGGCAATGATGCCAGTGGGGCGGTTTTGAAAATACTGGGGCGGTAGCTTAAAGAGGTGGGTGAACACGGCAGAGCCCAGCGCCGCGTCCACGCGGTTGCCGGTGTGCAAAATAGCGTATTGCCGCACCCAAGTGAGGATGGCGGTAAACGCCATGAACACGCCCATGCCAATGCCCAGCGCTACCAGCGTGCTCTCGCTGCGGTTCACCACCACTTTGTCAATGATGGCCTGCGTGAACAGCGGCAGCGTGAGCGCCAAGAGCTGCAGCACAAGGCTGGCCAGCAGCACATCACGCCACACCGAGCGGTGCTTGACCAGTTCGGGAATAAACCAGCGAAAACCAAAAGCTTGTGACTGCGCAGCTATGCTGTCTGGGTCTTGCAAGGCGGCATCTGCGCGTTTTATCAGCAGGGTTTGTCCCGTCAATTGCTCGGCTAGTTCTTCTACGGGCAGGGTTTGTGGGGCGCTGCTGTTGGGCGGCAGCCAGAGCGCTTGGGTGTCGTTGGCGCTGATAAGGATGCCGAACTGGCTTGGATTAGCGTGGACGCCTAGCAGCTCTGCGGCGCTTTGCACGGTGGCTGGGCGTGGTGGTTTAAGCGCCAGCACCGCAGGCAATGGCATGGTGGCCAAGCGTGCAGCAGGTAGTGTGCGCCACTGCACCAGAAAGCCCAGCGCCGTGCAGGCCCGCACCATGGCTGCGTGGTCGTGCGGCGGCGGAAACTGCTGCGCCAGCATGGCTTCGTCGCATGGCGTTTGGTGCAGCGCACACAGCGTTCGTATGGCCCAAAGCCAACTTGCGCGGTGTACCGCTTGATCCGTGTTGTTGCCGCCCCAAGCAGGCGCGGCTGATTGCGCCGTGAAATTCGGCGCGTGTATGGCATCCCTGAGCATGTCGTATTCTTTCTACGTTCTTACGAAAAGATTGTAGGCAGTGAATACGTTTTACCCCCCCTCTCTGAAATTAAGGGTATTCCCTAGTTTTTGAATTTAAGTGTCAATTTTGACAAACTGTGACTGGTCTATCCTGCTTCAGGGATGACCAGTGCGCGAACCTCAAGCAATAACTGCGTCACCAAAGCAATTAAACCGATGACATAACTGCGTTCCACGTCCAAATAGCCTTCGTATTCCGCAAGGTTGCGTTTGTGGTGCGCACTGTCTAGCTGTCTCCACTGCGTGGCTTCCCAGCTGATGGTGTGCTGTAGAGTTTGAAATACTAAATATCGGTTTTCACTGCGATAGCCATACCAGCGCAAGGCCGCCAATCCTGCTGCATGGCCTACTGAGTAAGCGGAAATGAATCGACCTTCTAGCGAATTGGTCTCGTTTTTGGCGTCTGCTAGGTGCTTATCGGCCATGCTTAGCAATCGCGTGATGTCTAGCGCACTGATTGCTTCTGGTTTAAGTTGGCCAATTTTGGCCAGATTTTGTAGTGCAGTGTTGCCCATCACAAGCTTCCCATTAGCAAGTCATAAGGCTGCGCCAGTATGCGTACCACCACCGAGCCAGCCTCACTTTTGCGTGCTTCAAATTCTGCGCGTGTGTACAGTTTGGGCTCTATACGCCTGCCCAAGCGTTCCTCTAGAGGCAAAACCGCGGTTAACACCTCGCTGATTGATAGGCTATCAGACACCAACAGCAGGTCGATATCACTGTCCGCGTGCTCCTTACCTGCGGCGACTGAGCCGAAAAGCAAGGCTATGTGAATCCGGCTAGCAAAAACGGCCAATGCTTGGCTGAGCAGGGGGGCTGTGCCCATAGTTTTGCGCACAATACCTACTAATTCTGCATACACTGGGCTTGCTTCGTTTGCGTGGATACGTCGCAAATTGCCAATGCGCTCTTCTACGACCAAGCCAGCGCAGTGCAAGCGCTTTATTTCCCGTTGAAGCGATGCGCTTGCCAGCTGTGTGAGCCGCAATAACTCCTGCACATGAAAGCTGCGCTCAGGCTGACCAAAGACCCACTCTAGTAGCTTAGATTGCGAGGAGGAAAATAGAGCGTGGGCGAGCGACATATGCCAAATATTAGCACAATCATGCTTGTAACTAGATTAGTTTCCCCAGCAGCAAATATTCCATCAGCGCCTTTTGCACATGCATGCGGTTTTCTGCCTCGTCCCACACCACGGACTGCGGGCCGTCAATCACCTCGGCGCTAACCTCCTCGCCTCGGTGGGCGGGCAGGCAGTGCATGAACAATGCGTCGGGTTTGGCGGCGCGCATCATGGCTGCGTCTACGCACCAGTTGGCAAAGGCTAGCTTGCGGGCTTCGTTTTCTGCCTCAAAGCCCATGCTGGTCCACACGTCGGTGGTGACCAAGTCTGCACCTTGGCAGGCTTGCAGCGGATTGCTATAGGTTTTGTAGTTATATATGGCTTGCCCATTGCTACACTGGGTAAATTTCTTGTCAATCTCGTAACCCGCAGGCGTGGCAACATTGACTTGAAAGCCCAGCACATGCGCCGCTTGCAACCAAGTGTGGGCCATGTTGTTGCCGTCGCCTACCCACGCCACGGTTTTGCCTGCAATAGAGCCGCGTTGCTCTTCAAAGGTAAAAATATCGGCCAAAATTTGGCAGGGGTGAAACTCGTTGGTCAGCCCGTTGATCACAGGCACACGGCTGTGCGCCGCAAATGCTTCAATCTTGGTTTGCTCATAGGTGCGA
>JANOYR010000282.1:0-6512 GCA_031428975.1 Polaromonas sp.
CGCGCAAGTTGGCTAGAGCTACTGGGGCGCTACATGATTGCCCAGCGCAACGCCAAAAAGCAACTGCAGCGCTGTATTTTTCCGCGTTACCACCAGCTGGACGTGACGCGCAAGCTGCAAGCCGCCGTGCTGGCTGACGGCGCTGGTGGCAAATATTTGGTACAGCACTCTGCGGGCTCGGGCAAAACCAACTCTATTGCATGGACGGCACATTTTTTGGCTGAACTGCATGATGCGCAGCACCGCAAGCTGTTTGACACGGTGCTGGTGGTGTCAGACCGCAATGTGATAGATGCCCAACTGCAAGACGCACTGTTTGATTTTGAGCGCACCAGCGGCGTGGTGGCCAGCATTAAAAACACCGAAGGCAGCAAAAGCAAAGCACTGGCGCAGGCGCTTTCTGGCGACAAAAAAATTGTGGTGTGCACGATTCAAACCTTTCCTTTTGCGCTAGATGCCGTGCGCGAACTGGCCGCCACTCAGGGCAAGCGCTTTGCAGTGATTGCCGATGAAGCCCACAGTTCGCAAACAGGCGATGCCGCCACCAAGCTCAAGGCGCTGCTGTCACAAGAAGAACTGGCAGAGCTGGCCGATGGCGGCGAGCTGGCAATCGACGACGTGCTGGCGGCCAATATGCAGGGGCGTGCGGCGGATGGTGGCATTACTTTTGTGGCGTTTACCGCTACGCCAAAAAACAAAACTCTAGAGCTCTTTGGCACGCGCCCAGACCCATCGCGTAAGCCCGCGCCCGACAATGTGCCTGCGCCCTTTCATGTGTATTCAATGCGCCAAGCGATTGAAGAAAAGTTCATCTTAGATGTGCTGCAAAACTACACGCCTTACAAACTGGCCTTTAAGCTGGCACACGATGGCCAAGAATATGACGAGCGCAGCATAGAGCGGCTGGTGGAGCGCAATGCAGCCATGAAAGGCATCATGGGATGGGTGCGGCTGCATCCCTACAACATTGCCCAAAAGGTGCAGCTGGTGGTAGAGCATTACCGCAGCACGGTGGCTCCCCTGCTGGGCGGCAAAGCCAAGGCAATGGTGGTGGTGGCCAGCAGGCTGGAAGCGGTGCGCTGGCAACTGGCGGTAAACCGCTACATCCGAGAGCGGGGCTACAAAATTGGCACGCTGGTGGCTTTTTCGGGTGAGGTAAGCGATACGCAGTCTGACCCAGACGGCTTTACCGAAAACAGCCTCCTGCTCAATCCGCAACTCAAAGGCCGCGATATTCGCGAGGCTTTTAAGGGCGATGACTACCAAATACTGCTGGTGGCCAACAAGTTTCAGACCGGCTTTGACCAGCCCCTGCTGTGCGGCATGTATGTGGACAAAATGCTAGGTGGCATACAGGCGGTGCAAACCCTGAGCCGTTTAAACCGCGCCCACCCCGGCAAAGACACCACCTATGTGCTGGATTTTGTCAACGATGCGACCGACGTGTTGGCAGCTTTTAAAACCTACTTTGCCACCGCCGAGCTCACCAGCACTACCGACCCGATGCTGGTGTACAACCTGCGTGCCAAGCTGGATGCGGCGGGACATTACGATGATTTTGAGGTGAACCGTGTGGTGGCGGTGGAGCTTGACCCGCAGGCCAAACAAAGCGAGCTGGTGCGCGCACTAGAACCCGTGGCGGACCGGGTGATGCGCAGCTACAAAACGGCGCAAACGGCACTGGCAGTGTCTAAAGCCGCAGGCAACACGCAAGAAGCCAAGGCCGCACAAGACCAGCTAGACGTGTTGGTTTTGTTCAAAGGCGACATGGGCGCGTATGTGCGGCTTTATACCTTTTTGTCGCAAATATTTGACTACGGCAATACCGACATTGAAAAACGCGCGATCTTTTTCAAACGGCTTGCACCGCTTTTAGAGTTTGGCCGTGAGCGCGAGGGGGTTGACTTATCCAAAGTGGTGCTCACCCACCACAATCTTAAAAATCTAGGCGTGCAAAAAATCACTTTGCTGGCAGGCGAAGCCCTGAAGCTTGACCCGATTACCGAGGCGGGTAGCGCCATGGTGCGCGAGCCTGAATCGGTGTATATGAGTGCGTTGATTGCCAAACTCAACGAGGTATTTGGCGGCGAAACGAGCGAGCAAGACCAGCTGCGTTATGTGAACGGCACGCTGCTAGGCAAGGTGCTTGAATCGGTCACGCTGCAGCAGCAGGCCACCAACAATACCAAAGAGCAGTTTGCGAACTCGCCAGACTTGAAAAACGAATTACAAAATACGGTGATTAGCACCATGGATGCACACACCATCATGAGCACGCAAGCGCTCAATTCACCGATTGTGCTGCGCGGGATCTTGGATGTGCTGCTCAACCATGCGGGGCTTTATGAGTCGCTGCGCGAGCGGGCGCAGACAAATTTTGAACAAAAGAAGCAACTTTAAAACACTGGCTAGACCAGCATTTTGCTAGCTTGGCATTTACTTTGCTTGTCATTTAGCCAGCCGCGCAAAGGTTTTGCGAAACTTTGCCACCTTGGGCGCTGCCACGGCCATGCAGTAGCCTTGGCCGGGATTGCGCTCAAAAAAATCTTGGTGGTATTCCTCTGCGGCGCTGTAGTTTTGCAGGGGCTGCACTTCGGTGACGATGGGGCTGCTGTAGTGTTTGGCCGCAGTTAGCTCAGCAATGATGGCAAGTGCTTCCTGCTGCTGCGCAGCGTTGGTGTAATAAATGCCGCTGCGGTATTGTGTGCCTGAGTCGTTGCCTTGGCGATTGAGCGTGGTGGGGTCGTGGATGACGAAGAAAATTTCTAAAATCTCGCGGGCACTGATCAGCGCAGGGTCATACACCAGCTTCACCACTTCGTTATGGCCCGTGCGGCCCGTGCAGACTTGCTCGTAACTGGGGTTGATGGCTTCGCCATTGCTGTAGCCGCTTTCGACATCTAAGATGCCTTTGACGGCGACATAGACCGATTCGGTGCACCAAAAACAGCCGCCGCCTAGGGTAATAGTTTGAGAATTATTCATTAAATGTCACCGTCATATGGTCATAGTATGCTATTAAAAATTAGCGGAAAATTATCGAAAAATCATAGAAATGATGGGCCAATTCATTTTTTTTCAACCGCTATTCGTAGCGTTTGGACAACTCCATGAGCTCTGGTGTGCCAATCAGTGCATTGAGTTGGTCGAAGTTGAGCATAGATTCTTGCACAGGGGCAGTTGTTCCGTGGATTTTGAGGCTGCTGTAGTAGCGCTGCAGGCTGTGCGCTACCGCACGCGCTGTGCCACCGGGAAAAATAACAATTTTAAAGCCGCGTTGGCCGAGCTCGTTCGCCGATTGCACAGGCGTTTTGCCGCCTTCCACCATATTGGCCAGCAGGGGAGTGCGCTGCGCAAAGCGTGTGCAGGCGGCATCCATTTGTTCTGGGCTACGCAGGGCCTCTATAAAAAGTGCATCGACCCCACATTCCAAATACCGCTCGGCGCGCTCCAGTGCAGCGTCTATGCCTTCGATGGCCAGGGCATCGGTGCGGGCCAAAATTAAGGTATTGGCGCTGTGGCGTGCGTCTAGCGCAGCACGCAGCTTGCCGCACATCTCTTGCACGGGAATCACCGATTTGCCATCCAAATGCCCGCAGCGCTTGGGAAACGCTTGGTCTTCTAGCTGCACCATGGCCGCACCCGCGCGTTCAAACCCACGCACCGTGCGCTGCACATTGATCGCATTGCCAAAGCCCGTGTCCGCGTCGACAATCACCGGCGTTTGCACCCGCTCGGTGATGCGGGCCAGCGTGTCTTGCACCTCACTGTAGGTGGTCAAGCCCACATCGCTGCGGCCCAGCTTGGTGTAGGCAATAGAAGCACCCGACAAATACAGCGCCTCAAACCCCGCCTGCTCGGCAATAAGCGCCGTGAGTGCGTCGTATACCCCCGGGGCTAGCACGGGGCTGGGCTGGGCGAGTCTTTGTTTTAGATTCATAGTGTATTGATCTCATTTCGGCTGTTCTTTTGCGTCTTTTGCGTAACCTTCGCGTCCTCTGCGTCCGGCCAAGTCCGCATTCAAGTCCTAGGCCCAGCAACCATCTTAGAAGCAGTGCGGGCCGCAATAGCCCCCCCAGCCACCGCGCTGAGCAGCCCATTGCCCGACAAATAGCCCCATACCGCATCGCCAGACACGCCCCGCGCCGCGCCGCCAGCGGCCAGTAAATTGGCAAAGGGCATGCCGCGCTGGTCTAATACACGGCACTGCGCATCAATATCGAGTCCGCCTTGGGTATGAAACAGTGCGCCCGTGACCTTGACCGCATAAAAGGGCTCAAGCAAAGCGCGTTTAAACACCCGTTTGTCTGAATAGCGCTTCAATTTTCCGTTTTTTACAGGTTTTAAACCCAATGTCAGCGTAATATCGTTCAACGTTGCTATCACATCCGTAGTATCACAGCCTATCAAAGCAGCCAAAGCGTGTGCGTCAGCACAGGTTTTTACAGCCCCGGCTTTTTCAGCCTCAACAAAATCGGGGAAACTGCGTGCGAGTTCCAAAATTGCGCCGTCAAACACATTCCACGCCACGCCACCCGGCTGCGCCAACACATGCACCGCCGCTTCGGAGTAGCCTTGCGTTTCGTCGTGAAAGCGCGCGCCCTTGGCATTGAGCTGCACGCCGCCTTCCATCATGAGCGCCCAGCTAATCAACGCGCCTTGGGGCACTGCCCACGAGCCATGGCCTTGGTAGCCGCCCAAGTCTGCCATGCGTGCGCCCAATTGCTTGCCCCATGCAATGGCGCTGCCGTCGTTACCCGCATGGCCTGCAAACAACGCGTCTTGCATCTCGGGCAGCAGTTCGCGCACCATGGCGGTGTTGCCACCAAATCCGTTGCACGCCAAGATGAGCGCGTCGCAGCGCAAATACTCCATGCGCCCGTCTGGCCGCTGGTAACCCACACCAATGATGTGCGGCGCGTCGCCAGCGTATCCATCTGCGTCGTTCTGCACATAAATCTCGCGCACCGTCGCCTGCGTCAGAATGTCAACGCCCGCAGCAGTAGCCGCGCGCTCTAGCTGAGCAATCAGCGCTGCACCTGTTTTTTGCGGCACAGCATGCATGCGGCGCACGCTGTGGCCGGGATACAAAAAACCATCAAGTACTATAAATTCGATAGCGTTTTTTGATGACAGCAAAGTGAGAATGGCCGGTATTTCTTGAGAATAAGCCTGCACAAGATGCTTGGCCGCCCTGCCATGCGCCTTGGCCGATATGTCTTTGGCAAACCGCGCGGGCGCGTCTTCAATGCCCGCAGCCATTTGCATGGGCGTGCCCGCTGCGGGTATAAAACCCGATGACAGCGCGGTGGACCCCGCAGGCTGCGCATCGCGCTCAAGCAGCACACAGTCCACGCCCGCATCACGCAGCGCTATGCCCGCCACCAAGCCACACGCACCAGCGCCCACCACTGCCACCTGCGTGTGCGGGGCATCTGCAGGTGGCTGGCCCAACACGATGCGTGGTTGCATAAGCTCAGCCATACTGCTATGCCGTGGGTCTGAACAAATACTGCCCGCGTGGCTTGCCCAGCACTTGGCCGTCGGCATAAATTTTTTCGCCGCGCAAATACGTGGCATCTACGCGCGCTGACATTTCTAGCCCTTCAAAGGGCGTGTAGCCTTGCATTGACGGCGAGTCTTTCGCGTGTATCGTCCACGTTTTAGACGGGTCAACCAAGGCAATGTCAGCGTCGTAACCCACTGCAATATCACCCTTCTTATTCAAGCCATAGCGCTGCGCCGGATTCCAGCTGGTCACCCGCGCCATGTGGTTGTAGCCCATGCCGCGCCGTGTGCCCTCGCTCACGAGTGCGGGCAGCATGTATTCAGTGCCGCCAAATCCGCTCTTGGCCATCCAAATATTGCCAAAATAGTGCTTAGGGATTTTCATCTCATGTCGGCAGCAGGCATGGTCGCTCACCACCCAGTCCAGTTCGCCCGATAGCAATGCGTCCCACAAAAATTCCACGTCTTCGCGTGGACGAATCGGCGGGTTAACCTTGGCCAACTCGGCGGCTTGGCTGTTGATGTCTAGCATCAAATGCCCAATGGTCACCTCGCGTTTGAAGTCTATGTGCGGAAAAGTCTCGGCCATCATCATGGCCGCTTGCACGGCCTTGCGTGATGAGAGGTGCAGCAAATTGATATTGGGCAGGGCTGTCTCGTTGGCTAAATAGCTGGCAATGAACACGGCCAAGCCTTCAGAGTGCTGCGGGCGCGAGGCGCTGTAGGCTGCCAAGCCACTCAGTGATTTGTCTTTTTCCACTATCTTGGTGTAGGCCGTCATGATCTCGGCGGTTTCGCAATGCAAGGAAAGCGATATTTGGTGGGCCCGCTCAGGCATTTGCTCACGCGCCGCCTGCACGCCACGCATGATGAATTCAAAATGCGCCAAATCGTAGCGGTCGTTCTCGCCAATCATCAAAAAGTCTTTTTGCGAATTGCTGGCGCCATGCAGGCCGTGCGAGCCATAAAACATAAAAATTTTGAAGCTCGATACGCCAAATTTC
>JANOYR010000283.1:0-1737 GCA_031428975.1 Polaromonas sp.
GTTTCCCCAGCAGCCACGCAGTGTGCGTATTTCTGTGCAAGCTGCCTTGTAAAAACGCCCAAAATATGGCTATAATCATAGGCTGTATTCCTCAATAGCTCAGTTGGTAGAGCGCCGGACTGTTAATCCGTAGGTCCCTGGTTCGAGCCCAGGTTGAGGAGCCAAAATTGAAAAGCCTTTGCAAGTAATTGCAAAGGCTTTTTTGTTGGCCAAATGCACAGGCGGCACGTCCAACTTCTTGCAAATAATTTCGCACGTGATTCCAGATGATTTTGCACGTGGTTAAAGATAATTATTTTATTAAATCTTTGTAAGTCTATGTTGTATAATAATTTATTCAAAATTAGTCCAGTTATTTAAATTTACAAAATCATTTAGTGTGACACCATGACCACGTTTAAGCATTTTGATCTTGGCCTGATTAACCCAGCATTTGACTCGCCGTTGGTTGACGTGCTAACCGAGCTTGAGCATTTGCGGCGTCTGCAGCTTGTCGGCACCACGCCCATTACTTTATTCCTTCAAATCAAGCATGTTTTCCACACACTGGAAAGCCTTGGTTCAGCACGCATTGAAGGCAACCACACAACACTGGCTGATTATGTGGAAATGTCTTTGGAAGGCAGCCATACTCAAACTGACCAACTAAAGGAAATTGCCAACATTGAAGATGCTATGGCTTACGTTGAAAGCACCATAGAACCGGGCTCGGCACTCACCGAGCATTTCATCAGAGAATTGCACGCGCTTACCGTGCGCAACTTACAGCGTGAAGGCGACCGCACGCCTGGCGCATACCGCAGCACACAGGTAGCCATAGCCCAATCTGCGCACCTACCGCCAGAGCCGCTGCTGGTGGCGGGGTACATGCAAGATTTGGTGCGCTTTGTCAACCAAGCGGATGCCCCTAAATACGACCTCATCAAGGTGGCATTGGCGCACCACCGTTTTGGTTGGGTACATCCATTTGGCAATGGCAATGGACGCGTGGTGCGCTTGTTAACCTATGCTTTGCTGATTAAGTATGGCTTTAATGTGAAAACGGGTGGGCGCGTACTCAACCCGACCGCTGTTTTTTGCAGTGACCGCGACCAATACTATGCCATGCTGTCTTGCGCAGATAGTGGCGCAACTGCCGACTTAGAGCAATGGTGTGTGTATGTGCTGCGCGGCATTTTGATAGAACTCAACAAGGTGGATCAGCTCACTGATTACAAGTATTTGGCAGACAAGATCCTTATCCCGGCGCTTGCATATTCGCGCAACCGAGGCTGGGTGTCACAAGATGAAGAGGCAGTCTTGAGAATGGCTGTGTTTAGCAGAATAGCCAAAGCCGCCGATCTGGCCAGCACCATGCCAAAACTCAATGAAACACAACGCACTTACCAAATCAAAAAACTGGTCGAGCGCAAAATGCTACGCCCCGTATCTGCCGGTGCACGCAAGTACACGCTGGGGTTTGACAACAATCACCTTATGCGCGGCGTCATTCATGCGTTGTCAAACGAGGGGTTTATTTCTGCCCCCTTGAGTGGCGAAAGGTCATAAAAACCTTATCGCCCACGCGGCTTGCCAAATCCAGCTTCTGCCCACGCAATGGCGCTGGCGCGGGTGAGCTTGAAGTTTGGGGCGATTTTTTGTTCGGCCACGGCATTGCCCAAAGCGTCTACCGCGCTGAGCACCGCATAGGGGTTGTCGTCATCGGGCACGATGTCTAGGCTAACCACCAAGCGCAAG
>JANOYR010000284.1:0-3156 GCA_031428975.1 Polaromonas sp.
TTTAATTTCTTTTTTTTTTTACACATATCGCATGACTGGCGTGTTGCCCTTGCCCCCGCCCCCTCATGGGGGCAATACCCAAAATCGGTGGCACGCCACGCCCAACTCGCCTGTCTTGCTCTTTGGAGTGCTGCGGTCGGAGCCCGAATACAGAAGCCCGAGGAAATGCTTGGTAAGAGTGCTCAAAAAAACTCCCGCGCCAACAACTCATAACTTCGCGTTTGCGCCGCCGCAGCATGCGTCCAAGTAATCACCACGATTTCATCGACACCCAAAGTCGCAACCAGCGCACGCAGCTTGTCCGCCACCTGCGCCCCCGTGCCCACCAACGCGCCTTGGCGCAAGGCTTGCAGCGCCAGCAGCTCGCGTGGCGCATAGTCGCGGTCGGCCTCGTCGGGCGACATCAGTGCGCCAATGCGGCCCATGTTGCGATCCATCTTCCAGCGTTCGCGGCTTCTAAATTGCGTCCACGCTTCTTCCTCAGTGTCCGCCGCCAGTGCCCAAACGCAGAGCGTGGCTTGCGGTTTTGGCGTGAGGGCGCTGGGCTTGAAGGTGCTGCGGTATACATCTAGCGCCGCGTGTGCGCCCTGCCCGTCGGTGATGAAATAGGCAAAAGCATAGGGCAGGCCAAGGTGCGCGGCCAACTGCGCACCGTAGTCTGAGCTGCCCAGCATCCACAGCATGGGCGCGGTGCTGCCCTGCGGAAAGGCATGCACGCCGTAGCCAGCGTGGCCTTGGGGCATGCCGCTGACCATTGCGCCAGCGGGCAAAGTTGCGCCCTCTTGCACCCATGCTTGCAGCTCTAGCACCGCTTGGGGAAAATCGTCTGAGGCGCGGTGGTTCGGATTGAGCAAGGCGCTGGTGCGCTGGTCGCTGCCCGGGGCGCGGCCCACGCCTAGGTCGATGCGGCCGGGGGCTAGCGCATCGAGCACTCGGAATTGCTCGGCCACTTTGAGCGGCGCGTAGTGCGGCAGCATCACGCCTGCGCTGCCAATGCGAATGCGCAGGGTGCGCACGGCAATCGCCGCCATCAGCACCTCGGGCGCTGTGCCCACAATGCTGGGGTGGCTGTGGTGCTCACTGACCCAAAATCGGTGGTAGCCCAGCGCCTCGCAGCGCTGCGCCAAGGCAAGCGTTTGGGTAATGGCCTCGGCCTGTGAGCGGCCTTGGGCGGCTACCGATTGGTCTAAAACAGATAAGCGCATGGGTCTTAAAATTTGAAATCTAAAAAAGCAAATTGTTGCAATGCAGCACATAATCAGCGTTATGCACAGCACCAAGATACCACGTATTGTCATCATCGGTTGCGGCTTTGGCGGTTTAGAAGCCGCCAAAGCACTCAAAAACGCAGCGGTCAACATCACCCTGATTGACCGCAGCAACCACCACCTGTTTCAACCCCTGCTTTACCAAGTGGCCACTGCGGGGCTTGCAGCACCTGCGATTGCCGCGCCCATTCGCTCGATTTTCAGGCGGCAAAGCAATGTCACCGCTCTGCTAGGGGATGTGACCCATATTGACACTGGCGCAAGCTGCATAAGCTATACCAGCTCTGATAACCATAGCATGCAAATAGCCTACGACTATTTGGTGGTGGCCACTGGCGCTACCCACAGCTATTTTGGCAACGACGCTTGGAGCCAACACGCACCGGGGCTTAAAACGCTGGCAGATGCCATTGAGCTGCGCCGCCGGATATTGTTTGCATTTGAAGCTGCCGAGGCGCAAGACGAGCCTGCTCTGCGCGAGGCATTGCTGACCTTTGTGGTCATTGGCGCGGGCCCCACGGGCGTGGAAATGGCGGGCACCATGGCTGAAATAGCGCGGCACACCCTGCCCGGTGAGTTTCGCCGCATCAACCCTGCCAGCGCCCGCATTCTGCTGCTCGAAGGCGGCCCGCGCGTGTTGCAGGCCATGCCCGAACACCTGAGTGCCAAAGCCTTGGCGCAGCTGGGCAAGCTGGGGGTGCAGGTGCTGCTTAACCACAAAGTCACAGGCATTGATGCCGATGGCGTAATTGCCAATCACGCGCAAACGCAGGGCGAACGCATTGCCAGCAAAACCGTGGTCTGGGCCGCTGGTGTGGCCGCATCGCCGCTGGGCAAGCTACTGGCCGCTGGCACTGGCTGCGCACTCGACCGCGCGGGGCGCGTGGTGGTGCAGGCAGATTTATCAGTGGCGGGCTTTGGCAACCTGTGGGTGATAGGCGATTTGGCAGCAGCCAGCAGCCTGCAAGCTGGCGTGGCCAAGCCAGTGCCCTGTGTGTCGCCCGCCGCCAAGCAAATGGGGCGCAGCGCGGCGGCCAATATGGTGCGCCGCATGGCTGGCCAACCCACACAAGCCTTTGCCTACCAAGACTACGGCAATTTGGCCACCATAGGCCGCAACGCCGCCGTGGTGGACTTGGCCTTGCCGCTGGGGCATTTCACCTTTAGCGGCTATTTTGCGTGGCTGTTTTGGCTGTTTGCCCACATTTACTTTTTAATCGGTTTTCGCAACCGCTTAGTGGTGTTGCTGGACTGGGCCAGCGCCTACTGGAGCTTTGCCCGCCACGCCAGAGTGGTGGCTGGCAGTCAGACAGAATACGGCAAAGATGCCCATACTGCTCAATCAAGCCCTTCCCGTTCGCCCTGAGCTTGTCGAAGGGCTCATGCTTGGCTTGGTCACTGCTGCGGCCAAGCGAGGTGGTTGTGGGGAACGGTTAGAAAACTGCTCGGCTTCATCGTCAACAGCATGGTTGCGCCCTGTTTCACGCTTAGATTTGTACTTTTTAAGAAAAATGGTGGCAATGTCAGCGTCATATTGTCATAGTTCGCTATTATTTATATAGTATTTAGCAAATAAAGAGTGGCGTTTCTGCGGTATTAAAACCTCAGCACGAGCATAGCCCGAGCAGCGTTTTGGCTATCCCGATCGACCGATTTCGGTGTACCCACCGCATGAGGGCGCGTTGGGATAGCCAAAACGCTGCTCGGGCGCGCTAAACAGCGAAGAGATTTTCGTTACTGACATGTAACCCCCTTTCTGAGACAATGAAACTAAATAACGCATGCCGCGTGAAAACCACACCAGAGAAGACACCATGCTAGAAGAACGCGTCCCCCGCCACGCCACCAAAATCGTCGCCACGCTAGGGCCTGCGATCACCAGCATCGA
>JANOYR010000285.1:0-17860 GCA_031428975.1 Polaromonas sp.
CAAAGACGTGCGCGTGCGCAAGGCTTTGTACCAAGCCATTGACAGCGATACCCTCAACCGCGTGGTGATGCGCGGCTTGGCCCAGCCCACAGGCGCTTTGGTAGCGCCACAAGTCAATGGGTGGACAGAGGGCGTGCACAAGCGCTTCCCGTTTGACATGGAAGCGTCTAAAAAAATGCTGACTGACGCAGGGTATCCGCAGGGCTTTGAGGTGGATTTTGCTTGCCCGAATAACCGCTATATCAATGACGAAGAAATTTGCCAAGCAGTGACTGCCATGTGGGCCAAAGTTGGCGTGAAAGCCAAGCTGCGCACCATGCCTTTGGTGAGCTATTTTCCTATGATTCAGCGCTATGAAGCCAGTATTTACATGCTGGGCTGGGGCGTGCCCACCTTTGATGCGCTGTACAGCTTGCAGTCGCTCACCCGCAGTGTGGGCACAGGCGGCGATGGCAATTACAACGTAGGACGCTATAAAAATGAGCGCATGGACTACATCGTAGACCGTATCAAGAGCGAGACCGATTTGCCAGTGCGTGACCGCCTTTTAACCGAAGGCTTGCAGTTGCAAAATGACACCGTGGCGCATATTCCACTGCACAACCAAATCATTCCATGGGTAATGAAGAAAAATATCGACGTAGTGCACCGCGCCGACAACCGCTTGGACTGGCGTTTGATTAAAGTGAACTGACCTTTAGATGTTTGCTTTCATCGTTCAGCGCCTGCTACAGGCTGTGCTCGTCATGGTCTCCGTGGCTTTCATCGCCTTCATGCTGTTTCAGTATGTGGGCGACCCTGTGGTGGGGCTGTTAGGCCAAGATGCCACGCCGCAGCAAATCATAGACCTGCGTGCCGACTTGGGGCTGGACAAGTCCTTTGTCGTGCAGTTTGTGAGTTTCTTGGGCAATGCCGTGCAGGGCGAGTTTGGCCTGAGCCTGCGCCAAGGCTCTAAAGTCTCGCGCCTGATTGCGGAGCGCTTTCCGGCTACGCTGGAGCTGTCGTTTGTGGCGGCCATGATGGCGCTGTGCATTGGTATTCCTATGGGCGTGTATGCGGCGCTGCGCAGGGGCACATTTCTTAGCCAGTTTTTCATGATGCTGTCGCTCTTGGGAGTGTCGCTGCCTACCTTTTTAATTGGTATTTTGCTGATTTTGGTATTTGCAGTGGGGCTGGGCTGGTTTCCTAGCTTTGGCCGGGGTGATGTGGTGCAAATGGGCTGGTGGAGCACTGGTTTACTCACCGCCAAGGGCTGGCACCATATTATTTTGCCCGCAGTGACGTTGGCGGTGTTTCAGCTCACGCTGATCATGCGCTTGGTGCGCGCTGAAATGCTGGAAGTGTTGCGCACCGATTATGTGAAGTTTGCGCGGGCACGTGGTTTGTCCAACAGCGCCATTCATTTTGGCCATGCGCTCAAAAACACGCTCGTGCCTGTCATCACCATCACTGGCTTGCAACTTGGCGCTTTGATTGCCTTTGCCATCATTACCGAAAGCGTGTTCCAGTGGCCGGGCATGGGGCTGTTGTTTATTCAGGCGGTTACCTTTGCTGATATTCCGGTCATGGCGGCTTACCTTTGCTTGATTGCGTTGATATTTGTGGTGATTAATTTGATAGTGGATCTGCTGTATTTTGCGGTAGATCCGCGCCTGCGCATTGCCAAGGGAAACCACTAGCCATGCAAACCGACCTGCTCGAACCTCGCTTGAAAGCCAGCGGACGTGCCTTTGCGCACATCACACAGTTTCACCCCGAGCTCACCGCTTTTCGCCGTGACTTGCATGCCAACCCTGAGCTGGGTTTTGAAGAGGTATACACCTCGGGCCGTGTGCAAGAGGCGCTCAAACTCTGCGGTGTGGACGAAATCCACACGGGGCTGGGCAAAACCGGTGTGGTGGGCATTGTGCGCGGCAAACTGGCAGCAAAAGCAGATGCACTAGTCAAAATGGTGGGTCTACGTGCCGACATGGATGCCCTGCCGCTGACGGAATACAACCAGTTTGCCCACAAGTCGGCAAAGCCCGGCCTCATGCACGGCTGCGGCCATGACGGCCACACCGCCATGCTGATTGGTGCAGCGCGTTATTTGGCCGAAACACGCAATTTTGCAGGCACGGCAGCGCTGATATTCCAGCCTGGTGAAGAGGGCTATGCTGGTGCGCGTGCCATGATGCAAGACGGCCTGTTTACCCGCTTTCCCTGTGACCAGGTCTATGCTATTCACAACTCACCCGAAACAGCCGCTGGGATCATTGGCATCACACCCGGTCCTATGCAAGCAGCGGTGGATAAAATCGAAATCGTGGTGACAGGCCGTGGTGGCCATGGAGCACGCCCGCAAAATTGTGTGGACGCAGTCTTGGTGGCTGCCCACATCGTCACCGCCGCACAAAGTATTGTCTCGCGCAATGTAGCCGCACTTGACCAAGTGGTACTCTCGTTGTGCAGTATTCAGGGCGGTAGCCCGGGCGCTATGAGCGTGCTGCCCGCATCGGTGACTTTGGTGGGCACGGTGCGCACCTACAAGCCTGAGCTACAAGACTTGGTAGAACAGCGCTTGCGCACCTTGGTGGAATCTGTGGCGGCGGGATTTGGGGCAAGTGCGGTGCTCACCTATGAGCGCGTCTATCCTGCTACTGTGAATACCCTGCCCGAAGCGCATTTTGCCTCTGACGTGGCAGCCAGCTTGGTGGGCGAAGAGCGGGTGCTGCGCAATATGCCCCCCAGCATGGGCGGTGAAGATTTTTCATTCATGCTGCAAGCCGTGCCCGGTGCGTATATGCGCGTGGGCCAAGGCGACAGCGCTGGCCAGCCTGGCTGCTTTTTGCACAATAGCCGTTATGACTTCAACGACGAAGTGTTGCCGCTGGGGGCTGCCTTGTATGCCAGCTTGGTAGAGCGCAGCATGCCGCTGGACGTGTGATGCGTCCCGTTCAAATCCATTGGCCCATATTTCAAAACACATTTTCTGTAATCCGCATTTCGCAATTTATAAACTGGAGATAATTATGAACCTTAAGAAAAAAATGATCAATGTCGCAGTCGCGTCGTCATTATTAGCTATCATTTCAGGAGTAAATGCAGAAACTCTTCGCATTGGAAATCAAGGCGATGCGCTTTCGCTAGACCCCCATTCGCTCAACGAATCTTTGCAACTGAGTGTCACAGGCAATGTCTATGAGGCCATGACAGGCCGTGGTAAAAACCTAGAAATGATCCCTCTGCTGGCCACCAGCTGGAAGCAAACATCGCCCACAGTGTGGCGCTTTGAGTTGCGTAAAGGCGTGAAATTCCATGACGGCAAAGACTTCACTGCAGACGATGTGTTGTTCAGTGTAGCCCGCGCAGCGGGTGATGGCTCTGACATGAAGAGCTACACCAACGACATCAAAGAAGTGCGCAAAGTGAATGACTTTGCGGTAGACATTGAAACCAAAGCGCCGTTTCCAATTTTGCCCGAGGTGATGGTGGGCGTGATGATCATGAGCCAAAAATGGTCGGAAGAAAACCAAGCCACCAAACCAGTTGACCGCCGAAAAGGCGTTGAAAATGCGGCATCGTTTCGCTCTAACGGCACAGGTGTGTTCCGCACCCGCGAACGTCAGCCAGGCATTAAAACGGTGTTTTCGCGTAACGGCAATTACTGGGGCAAAGTTGAAAGTAACCTGACGGAGGTGATTTACACCCCCATTGGCAACGACTCCACCCGTGTGGCGGCGCTTTTGTCGGGTGAAGTCGATGTCATGGAGCCCGTGCCCTTGCAAGATGTCAGCCGGATCAATGCTGGCGGCAAAGCCAAAGTACTGCAAGGCCCAGAGCTGCGCACCATCTTTTTGGGCATGGACCAAAAGCGTGATGAGTTGCTATTTTCTAGTGTAAAAGGCAAAAACCCTTTCAAAGACAAACGCGTGCGCCAAGCCTTCTACCAAGCGATTGACATTGAGGGTATCAAGAAAACCGTGATGCGCGGCGCATCCGTGCCCGCTGCTATGCTGATTGGCCCGGGCGTGAATGGTTTTGATGCCAACATGAACAAGCGCCTGCCCTACGACGTGGAAGCGGCCAAAAAACTCATGGCCGATGCGGGCTACGCGGCAGGCTTTGATCTGACGATGAATTGCCCGAACGATCGCTATGTCAATGACGGTGAGATTTGCCAAGCAGTGGCTGCGAACTTGTCGCGCATTGGCGTAAAAATTAACCTACAAGCGGAAACCAAGGGGACGTATTTCCCTAAAATTTTGCGCCGCGACACCAGCTTTTACCTTCTAGGCTGGACTTCTGCCACTTATGACGCACACAATCCTATGAATTCGATCATGCGCTGCGTCAATGCCAGCGGTGGCGGCCAGTTCAATCTGGGTTCGTATTGCAATCCTAAGGTCGATGAGTTAACCGCCAAAGTGCAGGGTGAAACTGACCAAGCCAAGCGCAATGGCATGATCAAAGAAGCTTATCAAATTCACCAAGACGATATTGGCCACATCCCATTGCACCAGCAGGCACTGGCTTGGGGCGTGAGCAATAAGGTGAAATTGGTGCAAAAAGCTGACAACATCATGGACTTTAAATACATCTCGATTACAAAATAAACCTGCGTTTTGCTTGGCCTTGCATAACCTAGTGTTGCAAGGCCAAGTAGCACTAGGTATCGCATTGCAGGCCAACCACTTTTAGCGGGATTATTCTTTTGGTTTCATTCATCAAACGTTGGCTTGACAGCGATGTTGGCTACAGTTTTCGCAGCAGCCCCGTAGCCATTGGGGCTGCTATCGTGGCATGCATCTGTATTTTTTGTGCGGTGTTTGCAGGCGTGATTGCACCGCACAATCCCTTTGACTTAACCACCTTGGAGCTGTCCAACGCGCGTATGCCGCCAGCGTGGGAGGCCGAGGGCAAGGCCACGTTCCTACTAGGCACGGACGACCAAGGCCGCGATATTTTGTCTACCCTGATGTATGGCACGCGCATCTCGTTGGCCGTGGGTTTGGCATCTGTCTTCTTGTCAGTGGTGGTGGGGGTGGCTTTTGGTTTGCTGGCTGGTTTTTTGGGTGGCTGGGTTGACAATGTGCTGATGCGCCTGTGTGATGTGATGCTGAGTTTCCCGTCAATTTTGGTGGCGCTTTTGATCGCAGGAGTAGGGCGCGCGCTGTTTCCCAATGCCGCGCAGTCAGTAGCCTTTGGCGTGCTGATTATTTCTATATCACTTACCGGCTGGGTGCAATACGCCCGCACGGTGCGCGGCTCTACTTTGGTGGAGCGCAACAAAGAATACGTGCAGGCAGCGCGGGTTACCGGTGTGTCGTCCCTGCGCATCATGCGCCTGCATGTGTTGCCCAATGTGCTGGGCCCGGTGATGGTGCTGGCCACCATCCAAGTAGCCACCGCCATCATCACCGAGGCCACGCTGTCATTCTTGGGCGTGGGTGTGCCACCCACATCGCCATCGCTGGGCACGCTGATTCGCGTAGGCAATGACTATATTTTCTCAGGCGAATGGTGGATCACGGTCTTCCCCGGCATGATGCTGGTCATCATTGCCCTGAGCGTGAACCTGCTGGGCGACTGGCTGCGCGATGCGCTTAACCCACGACTGCGCTAAGCCTATGTCCCTGCTTGAAGTAAAAAACCTCATCGTTGAGTTCCCCAACCGCCGTGGCACGCTGCGGGCGATTGACGACATTTCGTTTGCCATTGAACCTGGCGAAATTCTGGGCGTTGTGGGTGAGTCGGGTGCTGGCAAGTCACTCACGGGCGCGGCTATCATTGGCTTGCTTGAGCCGCCCGGACGCATTGGCGGAGGGCAGGTGCTACTTGACGGCGAGCGTATTGACAATTTGCCCTATGAGCGCATGCGCCAGATCCGTGGCCGCAAAATTGGCGCTATTTTTCAAGACCCGCTGACTTCGCTCAACCCGCTGTACAGCGTGGGCAAGCAGCTCACCGAGACGATTCAAACACATCTGCCTGTGACCTACGCCGAGGCGCGGCTGCGGGCGATTAATTTGCTGAAAGACACCGGCATACCTGCCGCTGAGGAGCGGATTGACCACTTCCCCCACCAGTTTTCTGGCGGCATGCGCCAGCGCGTGGTGATTGCACTGGCTTTGGCCGCCGAACCCAAGCTGATAGTGGCCGATGAGCCCACTACGGCGCTGGACGTGTCGATTCAGGCGCAAATCATTGCATTGCTGAAAAATATTTGCAAAGACCGTGGCGCTGCTGTGATGCTGGTGACGCACGATATGGGCGTGATCGCCGAAACCTGCGACCGCGTGGCCGTGATGTATGCTGGCCGTATTGTGGAAATTGGCCCTGTGCACGAGGTAATTAACCACCCAGCGCACCCCTACACGGCAGGCTTGATGGCCTCCATTCCCGACATGGCCTCTGACCGCGAAAATCTCAACCAAATTGACGGATCTATGCCGCGCCTGAACGCCATTCCCACAGGCTGCGCGTTTAATCCGCGTTGCACCAAGGTATTTGACCGTTGCAAAACCGAGCGACCAGTGCTGATGGCTGCGGGCTCCACCCGTGCGGCATGTTGGTTGCACGATGGCGCAAGCAATAGTGCGCGGGCGGTGTCTCCAACCGCCACAATGGGAGCTGCAGCATGAGCGCCACTTCCAGTCCCTTGGTCGAAGTCAAAGACCTGGCCAAAACCTTTGACGTATCCGCCCCATGGCTCACCCGCACCTTAGAGCGCAAAGCCAAAGTTTTTTTGCATGCCGTAGACGGCGTGAGTTTCAGCATTGAAAAAGGCAAAACACTGGCCTTGGTGGGCGAGTCTGGCTGCGGCAAAAGCACGGTGGCCAAGCTCATGGTGGGTTTGTATGCGCCCACACGCGGCAACATGGATTTTGGCGGCGTAGATGCCCATGCGGTGTACAAATCCGAAGGCAGCAAAAAACTACGCCAGCGCATCCAGATGATTTTTCAAGACCCGTATGCGAGCTTGAATCCGCGTTGGAAAGTGCGCGACATTGTGGCCGAACCACTGGTGGAGCACGGTATTTTGAGCGATGAAAAAGCCTTGGATGCGCGGGTGGGCGAGCTGCTGCGCTCAGTGGGTTTGTCAGAGCTTGACGGCGTGAAATACCCGCACCAGTTCTCAGGCGGCCAGCGACAGCGCATATCGATAGCCCGCGCCTTGGCCACGCAGCCCGAATTTTTGGTGTGCGACGAGCCCACCAGCGCACTGGACGTGAGTGTGCAGGCGCAGGTGCTCAATATCATGAAGGATTTGCAGCGCAAGCACGGGCTGACCTACCTTTTTATCAGCCACAACCTCGCTGTGGTGCGCCATGTGAGCGACCAAGTGGGGGTGATGTATTTGGGCCGTTTGGTAGAGCTGGCCGACAAGGCCTCGTTGTTTGCCAATCCGCGCCACCCCTACACGCGCATGCTGCTCGATGCCATTCCCAAAATGCACGACACAGGCCGTGCCCGCACCCCCGTGCAAGGCGAAGTGCCCAACCCGCTGAACCCACCCGCAGGCTGCGCCTTTAACCCGCGTTGCCCGCATGTAAACGAGCGTTGCCGCGTGGAGCGGCCCGTGTTGCAAGAGATTGGTGGGATTAAGATTGCTTGCCATGCCGTGCAAGAGGGGCGGATCGGGTAGGTTTCGTCCCTGCTCTTGTCTTTGCAGTTTTTGGACGCGTCTTTGTTTGGCACGTCCGAGTGCGCCGAAGAGTTTGCCGCACTCCCTCATGCTGGGGTACCAGAAATCGGTCGCACGCCAAACTCCCCAGCGCTCTCGGACTTGTAGTTTGCTTGGGGTCGGAGCCCGAATACAGCTCTCCTCGTTGATCTTGGCCACCTAGCTCGACCGCGCTCTTAGCCCCGTTCGGCCTGAGCTTTTCGAAGGCTTCATACAAAACGCAGCGATTTTCAAAAACTACAAAAAACGCAGCAAACTATGACCATATGACGCTGACATTGACACTATTTTTTATAAAAAGTACAAACTCAAGCACGAAACGCAAGCAAAGCTGCCACCTCAGCCCGCGACCGCGCCAGTGTGCTGCCTGCCTGCGCCCAATCAGAGTTACCGGGCTTGAGGAACGGAAAAATGTGGGATCAGGCTCTTCATCTGTTTGAGCCCGAAGGGCGAGTTATGAACAGCCCCCACATTTTGAGTACCGCAAAGCTTCCCGCGAAGCGGGCCGGTAACTCGGGCGCAGGCAGGCAGCGCACTGGCGTGGGCGCGTCGCTACAAAAGCCAAGTCAGTATGAACCCTTCAACTGGCGCAGGGCGAGCGGAAAGAGCGGAAAGAACGGAAAGAACGAAAGGAGCAGGGAGAATCCAAGCTGCAAGAGGCCACGTTAAAATCAGTCAGCTAGAATTAGCAAATAAAATTTACTATTAATTAAATAGCAAATAATGACCATATGACCGCGACATTAGCCAAAAAATCTATAAATTTGATGATTTCACCACTGGTATGGGGCGCATGGCGTTGGGGCAAAGCGGCGCAAGACGCGCAGGCGCTTAATCGGCTGATTCAGCACTGCCTGCAACTAGGCATCACCAGTTTCGACCACGCCGATATTTATGGCGGCTACACCGCTGAGGCTGCTTTTGGGCAAGCATTGGCGCTCTCTCCAGGTTTGCGCGATCAGGTGCAGATATTCACTAAATGCGGCATCAGCATGGTCTCGCCCCAGCGGCCTTTGCAATTGTCTAAAACCTTCAATTCCAGCGCGGCCTACATCAAATCCAGCATCGCGCAGTCATTGCTCAATTTTGGCACTGACAGCTTGGATCTGTTGATGCTGCACCGCCCCGATCTGCTGATGGATGCCGCTGAAACGGCGGGTGCGCTGGATGCGGCGGTGGATTCTGGGCGGGTGAAAGCGGTGGGCGTGTCCAATTTTTCGGCAGCGCAGGTCACTTTGTTACAAAAGTTCCTGCGTGCCCCTTTGGTGGTGAATCAAGTCGAGCTGTCGCTGGCCAAGCGCGATGCCTTTGACAACGGTGTGCTGGATCAATGCCAAACACTGGGCATACGCCCCATGGCTTGGTCGCCTTTGGCCGGTGGTGCGCTGTTTGGCGATTCGCCGCTTGCGCAGCGCCTGCGCCCTGAGCTGGCGCGCATAGCCGCTGCGCAAGCCTGTACGCCTGATGCCGTGGCGCTGGCTTGGCTCTTGCGCCACCCAGCAGGCATTGTGCCGGTCATCGGCAGTGCGCAGCCGCAGCGCATCACGGATGCTGCATGTGCCATGCGCATCAGGCTTTCTAGGGAAGATTGGTATGCTGTTTGGGTGGCTGCGTGTGGTGCCGCGCTGCCGTAGTGGCAAATCACTGGTACTTTGGGCCTAAGCGTAACGCTTACTGCGTAAGTTGTTTCTGATCTCTTTGAGCATAGGCTGCAAGACATCGCCACCAATACGCAGCGCCACGGTGGTAGCCAACACATCAATAATCAGCAGGTGCAAAAGCCGCGACACCATGGGGCTGTAGCGGTCAAAGCCTTCGGGGTGGTCGGCGCTCAGGTGGATATGGCCAGCGCCAGCTAGGGGTGAGCCGCTGCAGGTAATCACAATGGTGGTCGCGCCGTTTTTACGCGCAATATCGGTGGCATCCATCAAATCGCGGGTGCGGCCAGAGTTAGATATGATAACCACGCAGTCGCCAGCGCCCAAAGTGGACGCGCTCATGACCTGCATGTGGCCGTCGCTGTAAGCAATCGAGGTAACGCCTAAGCGAAAAAACTTGTGCTGCGCGTCTTGCGCCACAATGCCAGAATTGCCCACGCCGAAAAACTCGATGCGGCCACGCGCTTTGTAGGTTTGCACCAGTGCATCCACCGCACGCTCGATGGCAAAAGAGGAGGCATCGTTGCGGTATTTCAAAAAAGCAGCCGCTGCGTTGTCAATGACTTTGACCAACACGTCGCCCACTTTGTCATCCGCGTCCACGGCGCGGTGGATGAAAGGCACGCCCTCGCTCACGCTGCCTGCCAGCTTGAGCTTGAAATCGCTCAGCCCGTCGTAGCCCATGCTGCGGCAAAAGCGCACCACGGTGGGTTTGCTCACATGGGCGCGGTCAGACAGTTCGCTCACTGGCAAATTGGCAAAAGCACGCGGATCGAGCAAGACCAATTTGCCGACGCGCTGCTCAGCGGGCGCTAGGGACGAGAGCGAGGCTTTGATTCTGTCGAGCATGGGGATGATAATTTACTATATATTTAATAGCACAATATGACCATATGACGGCGACATTGTGCTAAAAAGCTTAAAAATATGGCTTAAACTTCTTCACTCCAGCAAAAACCATCGCGTGCGATCATGGCGCTTGACGCACTGGGCCCCCATGTGCCTGCGGCGTATGGGCGGGGTGGCAGGGTGTCGTTTTTCCAGTGTTCGAGTACGGGCTCTACCCAGCGCCAAGCCTCTTCTTGCTCGTCGCTGCGCACAAACAAATTCAAGCGGCCATCGAGCACGTCAAGCAGCAGGCGCTCGTAGGCACCGACGCGCTGCTCACCAAAGCGTTTGTCAAAATCCAAATCGAGCTGCACCGTGCTCAGGGTGCTGGAATCGCGGCGGTTGGCCTGGCCCTGGGCCAAAAGGTGCAGCTCCAGCCCGTCTTTGGGTTGCAGGTGGATCACCAGCTTGTTCACCGCGCCCGCTGCGGTTTTAAATATCGCATGGGGTGTGGGCCGAAAATTGACGGTGATGTGTGCCTCGCGCCCAGCCAGCCGCTTGCCAGTGCGGATATAAAACGGCACGCCTGCCCAGCGCCAATTGTCAATCTCAGCGCGCAAGGCCACAAAAGTTTCGGTGCTGCTGTCGGCAGACACGCCAGATTCGTCGGCATAGCCGGGCACAGCTGTGCCGCCCACATTGCCCGCCGCATATTGGCCGCGCACGGTGTGTTGGCCTAGTGATTCGGCCGTCCAGCGCTTGAGGCTGCGCAGCACCTTGAGTTTTTCGTCACGAATCGCATCCGCATGGGCGTTAATGGGCGGCTCCATGCCAATGGCGCAGAGCAGTTGCAAGGCATGGTTTTGCACCATATCGCGCAGTGCGCCAATGCCGTCGTAATAGCCGCCGCGCTTTTCAACCCCTAAGTCTTCGGCCATGGTGATTTGGATATTGGCAATATGCTCGCGCCGCCACAGGGGCTCAAACAATGCATTGCCAAAGCGCAGCGCCAACAGGTTTTGCACCGAGGGCTTGCCCAAATAATGGTCAATCCTGAAAATTTGTTTTTCGCTGAAATACTGCAGCACCGTGCGGTTGATCTGGCGGTTGCTGGCCAAGTCTTGGCCCAGCGGCTTTTCTAGCACCACGCGGGTGCTGGCGGAGTTGAGCCCCGCCGCGCCTAGCTGCTCGCAGACCACGGTGAACAAATTGGGCGAGGTGGCCAAATACATCACGGTGCTAATCGAGGGGCGCAGTGCCAACTTGGCGGACAGCGCAGCATAAGACTCTGGTTTGGACAAGTCCATGCGCTGGTAGTAAAGGAGCGCAGCAAAGCGGTCAAACTCTTCGGTGCTGGGCCGTTTGGCCAGTTCCACTTGGTCAAAGCGGCTGCGAATCAAGTCGCGGTATTGCACATCGGTCAAATCGTCGCGCGCAACACCCACGATGCGCCCATTTTCAGGCAGAGTGCCATGGCGAAACGCTTGAAAAAGCGCTGGCATCAGCTTGCGCCAGCTCAAATCGCCTGTGCCACCAAATAAGACTAGATTAAAGCTCATATGTTGCTAAATTACAGTTAAATACGACGCTTTAATGTAACTCAGTTTCATGTTGCGAGTCAAACGAGTGCGTAGTTCTGTATTTAAATGGCGCGCATTCGCTCAGTGTTTTCCCTGTAATCAACCCGAATTAAAGGGTTTATATTGGTAATTCTAGTAACAAAATTCCCTAGCATGCAGAGGTACTCCTATTGTCCCTGCTATAAATTACCCTCCATGAAAAATTACCTCACATCGGCCACCCTTGCAATTGCCATTAGTTGGAGTGGAGGTGCCTACGCCCAAGGCCAGCTCAACATCATTTGCGCCGTGCAGGCCGAACACTGCAACTTGGTGCAAACCGTGTTTGCCAAAACTACGGGTGTCAAGGTGAATTTGGTGCACAAAGGCTCGGGCGAGGCGGGTGCGCAAATCAATGCCGAACGCGCCAATCCTAAAACCGATATTTGGTATGGCGGCACGGGTGATCCGCATTTTCAGGCGGCTGAAAACGATTTAACCGTGGCCTACAAATCTCCCGCGCTGCCACAGTTGCACGATTGGGCGCAAAAGCAAGCCGCACAGGCGAACTATAAAACCGTGGGCATTTATTCGGGGCCTTTGGGCATTAGCCACAACACCGAGTTGCTGGCCAAGCGCAAACTCGCCGCTCCCACCTGCTGGAAGGATTTGCTCGATGCCAAATGGAAAGGTGAAATTCAAGCGCCCAACCCGAATACTTCGGGCACGGCCTATGTGCTAATAGCCACCATGGTGCAGCTGATGGGCGAGGACAAAGCCTTTGCCTATTTGCGTGGTTTGCACAACAATGTGAGCCAATACACCCGTTCGGGCGCAGCGCCGGTAAAAAACGCCGCGCGTGGTGAAAACATGATTGGTGTGGCCTTTGCGCATGAAGCACCCGGCGAGGCGGCCAACGGATTCCCTGTGGTGAGCATCACGCCCTGTGAAGGCACGGGTGCAGAAATTGGTTCGATGAGCATCATCAAAGGGGCACGCAACCTTGACAATGCCAAAAAATTCTACGATTGGGCGCTTACGCCCGCCGCTCAAGAGCTGGGCGTAGCTGCCAAACAATTCCAAATGCCAAGCAACAAAAACGCCAAACTCGATGCGCGGATGCCAGACTTTAAAAAAGCCAAGATGATCGACTACGACTATGCCAAATACGGCAGCTCTGCCGAGCGCAAGCGTTTGATTGAGCGCTGGGAACGCGACATCAATTCGCAACCGCGCAGTTAACCGCGCCACTTCGTTTGCGGCACAATAGGCGTACAAAATCATTACTTTCAATTTATCTGTAATTTAAGCCACTATGAAAACTTTTTTCTCTTTAAGCCTTCTTGCAACTGCGAGTGTGCTCAGCGTATCGGCGCAAGCCCAAACCGTGAATGTGATTTGCTCGGTGCAGGCCGAGTGGTGCAATATGATTGGCACGGTGTATGCCCGCACCACCGGTACGAAGATCAATATCAGTATGAAAGGCTCTGGCGAAGCGCTGGCGCAGCTGATTGCCGAGAAAGAAAACCCCAAAACCGATATTTGGTTTGGTGGCACGGGCGACCCGCATTTGCAAGCGGCTGAGCAAAATTTATCGCTCGAATACAAGTCCCCCACCTTGCCGATGCTGCACGGTTGGGCGCAGCAGCAGGCTGCGCAGTCGGGCTACAAAACCGTGGGCATCTATTCTGGCCCATTGGGTTTCGGCTACAACACAGAACTGCTGGCCAAAAAGAAACTGGCTGTGCCCAAAACCTGGGCCGATTTGCTCAACCCCGCGCTCAAAGGCGAAATCCAAGTGGCCAACCCAGGCTCTAGCGGCACGGCCTACACCATGGTGGCCACCTTGGTGCAAATGATGGGCGAAGACAAAGCATTTGACTACATGAAGCAGCTGCACAAAAATATCAGCCAATACACCCGCAGCGGCACAGGGCCTATCAAATCGGTAGCACGCGGCGAAACCACGATCTCGATCAGCTTTGTGCACGACGGCCCGGGCGAAAAAATGCAGGGTTTTCCAATAGACACCATCACCCCCAGCGACGGTACAGGCGCTGAAATTGGCTCTATCAGCATCATCAAAGGTGCGCGCAATGTCGAGGCAGCAAAAAAATTCTACGAATGGGCACTCACCCCCGCAGCACAAGAAATGGCAGCGGCGGCCAAGCAGTTCCAGTTGCCATCTAACAAAAGTGCCAAGGTGGATGCCCGTGTGCCTGACTTTAAAAAAATCAAATTCATCAACTATGACTACGCCAAATACGGTGCATCTACTGAGCGCCGTCGCTTGATTGCCAAGTGGGAAAAAGAAGTCAATTCGCTGCCGCGTTGATTGGGCTGGTTTGGCCCACTGAAAGCCCATGCCCTTGCTAGGGTTGGCATATGGCAGATATGAGGATTACACACATGCAAAATAATGCAAGCAATCGCCTACCCGGCCAATCCGTCAACTCTGCCATATGGTGGTGCATGGCGCTTGGTGTGCTGGCCTATGTGGCTTTTCCTTGGTACGCCATTCAAGACACCAATGGGCTGTTGTCCATTCCGCAGGTTTTTTCTAACGACCAAGCGGGCAATGGCCTGATGCAGGCCGCTGCCTACCAGCGGCCTTGGCTGTGGGTGGGGGTAGTGGCGCTGGCGCTGGCGGCATGGGGCGCAAGCATGGTGCCCACTAAAAAGCAGGGCACGGTGCTACTGGCTGCGGGCGCTGTGGGCGCGCTCGGTTTGATGGCTTCGGGCTTTTCTATTGGCGCTAAAGGCTGGTCGTTTGAAGTGCTCAATGCGACATTTGGCGAGCTGGGTATGGCGCAATTTGGCATTGGCTGGGGGGGCTTTTTGGCGCTGGTGTCGTTGGTCATCATCATGGCATTTGGCTTTGCTAGGCGCGGCTATTTCAAGGGGGACATGTTTATTTCTGCCGCTGTAGTCGGTTGTGGAGCGATGCTGGCGCTGTTTATTTTGTTTCCGGTGCTCAAGGCACTTAACGGCGCTTTTTATGCAGAATCTGGCGGCTGGTCACTCACCTCGTTGTGGACGCGCATCGCCAGTGAACGCAATTTTGGCCTAGGCTGTGTGGCAGGCGGCCAGCGCTGCGGCGTGGCTTGGAACACCTTGTTTTTAGGGCTCATGACGGCTACCAGCACGGTGGTGCTGGGCACGCTCATGGCGTTGATGTCTGAACGCGCCAGCAAGCAACTGAACAAGCCATTGAACATCTTGGCCATGTTGCCCATCATCACGCCGCCTTTTGTCGTGGGCTTGGGGCTTATTCTTTTGTTTGGCCGCGCGGGCGTGGTCAACCAGTTTTTGGAATACGCCTTTGGCATACCTCCCACGCGCTGGTTTTATGGCTGGTTTGGCGTGTGGGTGGCGCAAACTTTTGCGTTCACCCCCATAGCTTTTATGATCATGCGCGGCGTGGTGCAGGGCATAGCGCCTAGTCTAGAAGAGGCGGCGCAAACCCTGCGCGCCACACCGAATCAAACTTTCATGACCGTGACGCTGCCCCTGCTCAAACCGGGCTTGGCCAATGCCTTTTTGGTGGGTTTTATTGAAAGCATGGCCGATTTTGGCAACCCGATTGTGGTGGGAGGGCAGTTTTCGGTGCTCAGCACCGAGATTTTCTTTGCCATTGTGGGGGCGCAATACGACCAAGGCCGCGCGGCTTCGCTGGCGTGGATACTCACATTTTTTGCACTCACGGTATTTGCGATTCAGCGCGGCGTGCTGGGTAGCAAAAGCTACACCACAGTCAGTGGTAAGGGCGATGGCGGTATTCCTATGGCCCTGCCAGACAGTGTCAAGCGCGTGGTGTATGCCACGGCCTTGCCGTGGATGGCCTTCACCGTAGTTGTTTATGCATTTGCCTTTGCCGGAGGCTTTGTGAAAACATGGGGACGCGATTACACGCCTACGTTTGAGCATTTCCACACTGCCTTTGCAATGGAGTGGGCAGAGCATGGCTTGGTATGGGCCGGCACTGCTTGGAATTCCTTGTTTACCACCATTAAGCTGGCGGCGATCTCTGCGCCGCTGACGGCCACCGCTGGTTTGCTGATCGCCTACTTGTTGGCGCGCACCGAATTTAAGGGGCAAAGCCTGTTTGAATTTGCCGCGCTGCTGGCCTTTGCCATACCCGGCACTGTGCTGGGCGTGAGCTATATTTTGGCATTTAACATACCGCCCTTTGAGCTCACGGGCACGGCGCTCATCATCATTTTGTGCTTCATGTTTCGCAATTTGCCAGTGGGTGTGCGGGCGGGTACAGCCGCCTTCAAGCAGCTGGACAAGTCGCTGGACGAAGCTTCTATGATGCTGCGGGCAGGCAGTATTCAAACCATTCGCTACGTGGTTTTGCCGCTTTTAAAGCCCGCGCTGGTGGCGGCATTGATCTACAGTTTTGTGCGGGCTATCACCACCGTGAGCGCGGTGATTTTCTTAGTCACTGCTGAAAACGAATTGGCCACCACCTACATCATTGGCCGTGTGGGCAACGGCGACTATGGCGTAGCACTGGCTTACTGCACGGTGCTGATTATTTTGATGTCCTTGGCAATTGCCTTGATCCAGTTTTTAGTGGGTGAGCGCAAGTTGGGGCGGCGCAAAGCGGGCGCATCTGCCGTGTCGGTCGCAGCGCATTGATGCCGGAGCAACCGGCTTGACCCTTATCTTCATTTTGAACAAGTAACCACCAGCATTGCCAGCCAGTGCTATTCGGAAATAACCCACAGAAAGCGCACCATGAACCACGGCGTAGAGTTTAAAAACATCACCAAGCGTTACGGCAGCGACAAAACCGCAGCCTTGGCCGTCAAGGGCATCAGCTTTGAAATCAAAAAAGGCGAGCTCACCACCATCCTAGGCCCTTCGGGCTGTGGCAAAACCACCACCCTGCGCATGATCGCGGGACTGGAGTCACCCACCAGCGGCCAAATCATCATGGATGGCAAAGATGTGACCACGCTCGGCCCAGCGGATCGTAACGTCAGCATGATGTTCCAAAGCTACGCGCTGTTTCCGCACATGGACGTGATTGAAAACGTGATGTACGGCCTGAAAATGTCGGGTGTAGCCAAGCCAGAGGCACGTGCACGGGCGAGCGACACACTAAAAAACGTTGGTTTGGTTGGCTTTGACGAGCGCCTGCCCAGCGAGTTATCTGGCGGCCAGCAGCAGCGCGTGGCATTGGCGCGCGCCTTGGTGTTGGAGCCTGCGGTGCTGTTGTTTGATGAGCCATTGAGCAACTTGGATGCGCGTTTGCGCCGTGCCATGCGCGAAGAAATCCGCGCTATTCAGCAGCGCCTGAGTCTGACGGTGGCCTATGTCACACACGATCAAAGTGAAGCGCTGGCTGTGAGCGACCAAATCATAGTGATGGATCAAGGGGTGATTGCCCAGCGTGGAACGCCGCAAGATATGTACGAGCGCCCTCAGAGCGAATTCGTGGCGGGCTTTATGGGCGAAGCAATGCTGTTCCCTGCAGTGGCCGCAGCCGATGGCACCGTGGCGCTAGGCCCCTTGCGCATTACCCCGCGCCAATCAGTGGCTGCTGGGGCAGTGAAGGTGGCGGTACGGCCCGAGGCGTGGCATATTGGAGCCGCAGGCGCTACGAACGCAATCCCCGCCACGTTAGCAAAAGCCGCGTATTTGGGCAGTATTTACGAATACACATTCGATACCGAGCTTGGCGCAATTTTTGTGGTGTCACCTGACTTAACTGAGGTGCTCACAGTGGGCGCTCAGGCATCGCTTGCTTTGGCTGCGCATGGTGTGTCAGTTGTGTCGCTGGCTTAGGTTTCTCATTGGGCTTGCTATTCGCCAATTCGCCATAAAGTTAAGCTTCTTGAATATTGCAATTTTAAGAAAAATACGGCCAATATCACCGTCATATGGTCATATAACACTACAAAAATTATAGTATTGACTCAGTCCGCAACTGATCTTCAATAGTCTCGCGTCTGCGAATCACGCGGCTGTTCTTGCCGTCTACCAGCACCTCTGCCGCACGGCCTCGGGTGTTGTAGTTGCTGGCCATGCTCATGCAGTAAGCGCCTGCCGACATCACGGCCAGCAAGTCGCCCGGGTTCAATGCAAGCGCGCGGTCGCGGCCAATCCAGTCGCCACTTTCACACACGGGGCCCACCACA
>JANOYR010000286.1:0-19261 GCA_031428975.1 Polaromonas sp.
CATTGCCCACGGCCATGCCGAGAGCGTGCGAAAAATGATTGAATGCCTCAAGGCCAAACTGCCCAAAAGCTTCATCATTGCTGGCAATGTGGGCACGCCAGAGGCGGTGATTGACCTAGAAAACTGGGGGGCAGATGCCACTAAGGTGGGCATTGGACCTGGCAAAGTGTGCATTACCAAAATGAAAACGGGCTTTGGCACCGGCGGCTGGCAATTGAGTGCGCTCAAGTGGTGCGCACGCGTAGCCACCAAACCGATCATTGCCGATGGCGGCATCCGTGAGCATGGCGACCTTGCCAAATCCATCCGATTTGGAGCCACCATGGTGATGATCGGCTCTATGTTGGCTGGCCACGAAGAATCCCCCGGCAAAACCGTGGAAGTGGACGGCAAATTGTTCAAAGAATACTACGGCAGTGCCTCAGATTTCAACAAAGGCGAATACAAACACGTTGAAGGCAAGCGCATCTTAGAGCCCATCAAAGGCAAGCTGGCCAATACGCTGATCGAGATGGAGCAAGACGTGCAAAGCTCAATCAGCTATTCTGGCGGTAAAAAACTCATGGATATCCGCAAGGTGAACTACGTGACCTTGGGTGGCGACAATGCAGGCGAGCACCTGTTGATGTAACCCAAGCGTGATTCAAGTTTTACAGTCCTTCACCCCCACCATGGCGCAAGCTTGGAGCTTGCTGTCCGTGGCCATTGCGTTTGAAGTGGTGGGCACAACCTGCATGAAGCTGTCACAGGGATTCACACAGCTGTGGCCCTCGTTGATCATGTTTGCCTGCTATGGCTGTGCATTTACCTGCAACACATTCGCCACCAAAACGCTGGATTTGAGCATTACCTATGCGGTGTGGTCGGGCGTGGGCACGGTGGCCACGGCGGCTATTGGTATTTTGTATTTCAAAGAACCAGCCACGGCGCTCAAGCTGGTGTGCATCAGCTTGATAGTGGTTGGTGTACTGGGTTTGCACTCTGTGGCGCGGATGCAGGCAACGACTTAAGCGCAGCGAACTAGCCCACCGTCGGTCAGTCGGCCACCATTTCATTTGGGCGAGTGTCTTCAGCCACCACCTTTTCTGCTTCTTTATTGATAGCGCTATATGACGACGCGGCGGTGACATTTTGTGTTTTTTCTGACATATTACTGGCTGCAGGGCATGCCCCAGTGGCGATGTAGCCCAACGCAGCGGCAATGCGTGCCTCCGAGGGGTCGCCTAGTTGCTTGGTCAAATCATCGGCCACTTGGCAGGTGGGCACCAAACCGGCGGAATAGCCGCCTACGCCCTGCGCATTCACAATGTCAAAGTTGATCAGACTGTAGGTGGTACCGCAGGCTTCGCGCGGCTGCGATCCGTAAGGCTTGCCGTAGGTGGTGCGGCCAATGCTAACCACAGGCATGAAGGGTTTGAGCCCGTTGATAACCAGCTCACTGGCAGAGGCAGTGCTGCCCGAGGTGATGAAAAAGATGCGCTTGATGCCAGACAAAGGCGCTGCAGGCAGGGTGTTGGTGTTGCTTGTGAACGCATAATTGAAGTTGTTGCTGGCGTTTTTTTCGTTGTAACGCAAGCCAGCAAACACTTGCCCATTCAGGCCTGCGCCACCGAGCATGCTGGCCAAGTTGCGCGATACGCTCACGCTGCCGCCGCCGTTGTAACGCAAATCGATGACCAGTTCTGTAACCCCCGCCGTGCGAAAGCTGTTCACCACCATGCCCAATGCGGTGGCGCTGTTGGAAATGAACTCTTGGTAAGCCATGTAGCCTACCTTTGCACCCGTGGCAGCGGTGAGTACGCGGGCATCCATGACAGGGCTGAGCGGATAGCTGGCCGAGGCAACGTTGATGTCGCGCACAACACCCGCAATATTTTGTACCCGCAAACTGCGCGCAATGCCAGCGGTATCCACACTGGGCAGCTTGCCAGCGCTAATCTCAGCAGGGGACAATCCGTCGATGCTGACGATGGTGTCGCCTCGCTTGAGCCCTGCCAAGCCTACCGGACTGAGTGCCTCTACAAAACGCACCTGCAATACCGTTTGGGCTGCGTCCGCCCACACCAGTGAATAGCCGTAACCGGTGCGTTTGCCTTCTTCAAAAAATGCAGTAAATTGCGCCGTCGGTTGGCTGCCACTGAAGCGATCCGTTGGTTTGTTCAACATGGAATCAAAATACGTGCCCGTGTCAGAAGCACTTTCGCTAGGCGCTAACGCCAGCTTGTTCCAAAAATATTCTTGACTCACAAAGCCGCGCAACCAAGTGCGCTGGTCTGCGGCTGCGCAACTCAATGGCTGGACAGAAAAGGGCGTGTCCTGCAAAGCTTGGCCACTAGTGGCGATTGGTGTAGTAACGGTACTAGAGCCTGCGCTCTCACCGCCACCGCCGCAGGCGAGTAAAACCATGCACAAAGCAGCACCCGTTGCAACTTTGAAGGGCGTGGGGCTAGGCGCTGTTTTCATGGCATATGCTCTGTTTGCAGATTGAAATGGTGGTGGCATATGAAGTTCAACCGCCAAAAATCTCTGCTCGCGCCAGTGTGTGCAACGGCTGGCCTGGGGTCAGCAGTGATTCCAGCACACTGAAATGGTTGTGCTGCCCCAGCGCAGCGCGCACCGCTACGGCACGTTTGCCCCACGCTTTTTCTATGAGTGCATTTTGGCGCAGAAATTCGTCGCTTTCAGCCCCCCCACAGACAGCCACAAAGCGGCCCTTGGGTGCCGGAAAATAGGCAGGGCTGCAACGCTTGACTTGCTGCTGCGTCAAACGCAAATCGTTTTGTAGGTAGGGTGAATGCATGATGGGCGCAAGGTCGTACAGTCCCGAAATTCCGATGGCGCTCTGAACGGCACGCGCTGACAAATCGCTCCCAAGTTTTTTCCAGTCACAAGCAGCCAGCATGGCTGCCAAATGCCCGCCCGCGGAATGGCCAATCACGGTGATGCGTTTGGGGTCACCGCCATACTGCGCAATATGGCGCAGCACCCAAGCCACGCTGGCAGCGCATTGCAAAGCAATATCTTCGATGGTGGTGCTGCTATTCGGGCCACACAGCGCGTAGTTGGGCACCACCACACACACACCCTGCTGGGTGAAGGCGGGCGCTATGAAGGAATGGTCCGCTTTGTCAAGGCTGCGCCAGTAGCCTCCGTGTAAAAACACCACGACAGGTTGATGTGTGCCCCCCGCAGGAAACACATCCAGCTTCTCAGCACTGGTTGCGCCATAGACCACATCAAGCACACAGGCCTGCTGCTCGCGCACACGCTGGGAGTCTGCTTGCCAAGGCAAGACATGGCGCGTTAAGAAATCAGGGACGCGCAAACGGTTGTTGTATTGCGCATCAAGGTAGTCGGCCTTGGCCAAAAGGGATGGAGCAGTATGCATGCCTTGACTGTAACGCCACGATTGGCCAATTTTAAAGCCTAGGGAAAACCCCAAATACTTGTTTTATTATGGGTTACTTTGTACTCTGTATACAGAGTACAGTACCTTTATGGCGACCCTACACAAAATTGAAACCTCACCCAATCTGGTTGACTTGGTCTATCGCAACTTACTGGATGCGATCAGCGATGGCACATTAGCGCCTGGATCACGCATCACGCAAGAAGAAGTAGCCGAGCAACTGGCCGTGAGCCGACAGCCTGTGCACCAAGCCCTGGGCATGCTCAGGGCAGATGGCTTTGTGGTCAATGCGCCAGGGCGTGGTGTGCTGGTGGCACCACTGGATGCCGCGTGGCTTGCTAATGTTTACCAAGTGCGTGGGGCTTTAGAGGTGCTTGCAGCCCAGCTAGCTTGTGCAGGCAGCTATGCTTTTGACAGTGATTTGATCGCGCGTGGCCGCAAAGCTGCACGTGGAAAAAATGTCAATGCCATGATTGAAGCAGACATGGCGTTTCACTCGGGCATATATGCTGCGGCCAACAACCCCCTGATTGCGCAGAGCGCTTTGTTGCACTGGCGGCATATCCGCCGTGCCATGGGTGCAGTGCTGCAAACGGCCAAGCTGCGCGAAGCGGTGTGGGACGAACACGAGGCAATCGCTCGCAGCATCGCGGCCAAAGACACGGCGCTCGCCCAATCGCTCATGCGCGCCCATGGCGAGCAGGCCAGCAGCAAACTCACGCAAACCTTACTGGCTTTGCCCATGAAAGATGCGGCTGCCAGTGCATAAATTTCAATTCACTTCATTTGTAACCTAGGAGTTCCCATGCAACTAAGCCCCGAACAAATCGCCCAATTTGACCGCGATGGCTACTTGTTTTTTCCCGCGCACTTCAGCCCTGCCGAAATGCAGTCGATGCTGACCGCCGTGCCCGAGCTGTACAGCCGCCGCGAAGCCTACAACGTGCGCGAAAAGGGCTCAGATGCAGTGCGCACCAATTTTGCCGGCCATATGGTCAGCGAGCCTTTCGCACGCTTGGCTCGCCACCCACGCATGATCGAGCCAGTAGAAGGCTTGCTAGGCGAAAAACTCTACATGCACCAGTTCAAAATCAACGGCAAAATGGCCTTTGAGGGCGATGTATGGCAGTGGCACCAAGACTACGGCACCTGGATGAACGACGACATGATGCCGACCGAACGTGCCATGAACATCGCTATATTTTTAGACGATGTGAACGAATACAACGGCCCCTTGATGTTCATTCCCGGCAGCCACAAAAAAGGCGTGATTGATGCCAAACACGACCTCACCACCACCAGCTACCCACTGTGGACGGTGGACAACGGCCTGATCACCCAGCTGGTAGACCGCGCAGGCGGCAAGCCGGGCTATGACGCAGCAGGGCGCAGCACCGGCGGCGGTATTGTCAGCCCCAAGGGCCCTGCGGGCTCCATGATTGTGTTCCATTCGTGCTTGGTGCATGCATCCACCTCCAATCTGTCGCCCTTTAACCGCGTGGCCGTGTACCTGAGCCTGTGCGCTGTGAGCAACCATATTCGCCGCCACAAGCGCCCCGAATACATTGCCCACCGAGATTTCACCCCCATCAGTTGCCTGCCCGATGATTGCTTGCTGGTGGACTACCCCGTGGACTTGTCTTGGAGAAACGGCATGCCTGCCAGTGCGCTCGTGACATCGCTTGAGGAAATCAAATGAATTTATATACCAAACTCCAAAAACGGCAGGCGAACAGCAATCCGATTCGGATTGGGCTGATTGGTGCAGGCAAATTTGGCTCGATGTATTTGGCGCAAATCCCGCGCACACCGGGTGTGCATTTGGTGGCGATTGCCGATTTGAGCCCCGATGCAGCGCGGGCTAACCTTGCGCGTGTGGGCTGGAAAGCTGAGCAGACGCAAGCCAGTTCTGCACAAGACGCTATGAAAACAGGGGCAACATGGCTCACTGATGATTGGCAAGCCGTGGTCAGTATTGCCGAGATTGACATCATCGTGGAATGCACGGGCTCACCAGTGCATGCGGTAGACCATATTTTGGAGTCCTTCAACCAAGGCAAACATGTGGTGAATGTGACGGTGGAGGCTGATGCATTTTGTGGCCCCCTGCTAGCACGCAAAGCGCATGAAAAAGGCCTGATTTATTCGCTGGCTTTTGGCGACCAGCCTGCGCTGATTTGCGACTTGGTGGACTGGGCACGCACCTGCGGGTTTCCGGTGGTGGCGGCGGGGCGGGGTCATAAATGGCTGCCGCATTTCTCAGAATCCACGCCTGACACGGTGTGGGGCAACTATGGCCTCACGCCCGAGCAAGCGGCGCGTGGTGGGCTCAACCCCAAAATGTTCAACAGTTTTTTAGACGGCTCTAAGCCTTCTATTGAATCCACCGCGGTGAGCAATGCCACCGGTTTGCTGGTGCCCAGCAATGGCCTGCTGTATCCGCCAGCCAGTGTGGAAGATATTCCCTTTGTCACACGGCCGATCTCTGAGGGGGGTGTGCTGGAACAAAAAGGCATGGTGGAGGTGATTTCATCGCTAGAAGCCAATGGTAGGCAAATCCCCTATGACATCCGCATGGGCGTGTGGGTGACGGTAGAGGCCGAGACCGATTACATTAAAAACTGCTTTGAAGAATACAGCGCCCACACCGACCCCAGTGGCCGCTACTTCACGCTGTACAAGCGCTGGCATTTAATTGGCCTAGAGGTGGGCATGAGCGTGGCCAGTGTGGCCTTGCGCGGCGAGCCCACGGGCTGCGCCAGCGCCTGGAATGCCGACGTGGTAGCCACGGCAAAAAAAGACCTGCGTGTGGGCGAGATGCTGGACGGCGAAGGCGGCTACACGGTGTGGGGCAAACTCTTGCCAGCCGCCAAATCCAAAGCCATGGGCGGTCTGCCGCTGGGTTTGGCGCACCAAGTGAAGGTGATTCGGCCTGTAGCCAAGGGCCAGTGCCTCACATGGGCAGATGTAGACATGCCAGAGTCACGCGCGTATGTGGTGCGGCGTGAAATGGAAACACTTTTTTCAAAGTAATTATTATGCATAAAAAGTGCCAATGTCACCGTATTATGGTCATAGTACACTACAAAATATATAGCATATGAAAATTGCATTTTTAGGAATTGGTGCTATGGGTTTGCCTATGGCACGCAGGCTATGCGAAGCGGGCTACAGCGTGCAGGCGTATAACCGCAGCATTGAGAAGGCGCAGGCGCTTGTGCCATTTGGTGCGGTGGTGCAGCCACGGCTGCCCAAGCCGTGGCGTATGCCGAGGTGGTCATCAGCATGCTAGAAAACGGTGCCGTGGTGGCCGATGTGTTGTTTGGCCAAGCTGCAACAGCACAGGCTATGCAACGCGGCAGTTTGTTCATTGACATGGCCAGCATCAAGCCGCGTGAGGCGCGTGCGCACGCAGCTGCGCTGGCAGCGCTGGACATTGCACATGTGGACTGCCCCGTATCAGGCGGCACTGGTGGCGCTGAGGGCGGCTCACTGGTGATGATGGCGGGTGGCGAGCGGGCTGACTTTGCGCGCGCCCTGCCTATCCTCCAATGCTTTGGCCGCGCCACCCATGTGGGCCCACATGGTGCGGGGCAGTTGGCCAAGTTGGCTAACCAAATGATTGTGGGCGGTACGATTGGCATTGTGGCGGAGGCACTGCTGCTGTGCGAGCGCGGTGGGGCCGACATGGGCAAGGTGCGCGAGGCGATTACAGGCGGGTTTGCTGACAGCCGTATATTAGCAGTGCATGGCGAACGCATGGTCAAGCGCGACTTTGCGCCGCGTGCACGGGTGGATATTCAGCTCAAAGACATGCGCAATGCCCTCGACAACGCTGGCGAAACCGCCATGGCTTTGCCTATCCTTGCGCTGCTGGAGCAACTCTACGCCCAAGCGTCGGCAAACGGCCATGGCCAGCTAGACCACAGCGGCCTGTTTGTAGAGCTCGCGCAGCGCAATGCCATGCAATAAATTCCACAGATTTGAAAGCATTCTATGCCCATAGATATATTGATTAAAAACGCCTTATTATTCGACGGAACTGGCCAATCACCTGCTATACAAGACGTAGCAATTAACGAAGGCATGATCGCTCAAATAGGCAATAATCTTGCACAGTCGGCATTGCAAACTATCGATGCCAGCGGCTTAGCCCTGATGCCCGGCATCATCGACAGCCATACCCATTTTGATGCCCAAATTACATGGGACAGCAGCCTACGCCCTAGCCCTGCACTGGGCGTGACCACAGCGGTGATCGGCAATTGTGGTTTTACCATTGCGCCCTGTAAGCCAGAGCACCGCAACATCACCATGCGCAACCTCACGCAGGTTGAAGGCATGTCGCTCGATGTATTAGAAAGCGCGATCGACTGGGGGTTTGAAAGTTTTCCCCAATACCTCGCGATGCTGCGAAGCAAAGGCAGTGTGCCCAATGTGGCCGCCTATATTGGCCACAGCAGTGTACGCACCTATGTGATGGGTGCAGCCGCGACCGAACGCGCGGCCTCACATGATGAAATCACCCTGATGGTGCGCATCGTGTCAGAAGCCATGCAAGCCGGTGCGGTAGGCTTGGCAAGCTCCACCAGCCCCGCGCACAATGGCGAAGGCGGCAAACCCATGCCTTCGCGCCTAGCGTCTGATGCAGAGCATATGGCACTCATCAACGCTATGGCCGCACCATTTAATGGCCGTCGCCATGGGGTGTACATGGTCACCAAGGGCGGCGACATGCCTGTGAGCCTGCTAGAAGATATGGCCGCTGCCGCGCAGCGCCCCGTGATGATTGCCGCGCTCTTGCACAACAGCACCAACCCCACAAGTGTGTTCAAAGATTTAGACGCCATAGCCACAGCGAATAAGCGTGGCCGCAAGCTGATTGGGCAGGTCAGTTGCTGCCCCCTGTCGATGGATTTCACCTTGGTATCGCCCTACCCCGTGGAAGGCTTGCAAAGCTGGAAGCCTGCGCTGGGCAAGAGCGGCGATGCGCTCAAAGCCGTGTTGGCTGATGCCAGCTTTCGCGAAGCGATTCGCGCCGAATTGGCCTCGCCCACCAGTTTTCGCCTGTTCAACGGCGAGTGGGACAAGCTGCACATCACCGAAGCCGCTACTGCACAATACTCTGCATTAGAGCAAAAGCCCTTTGGCGAACTGGCACGCAGTCTAGGGCGCGATCCATTGGATTTGATGCTTGATATTGCATTGGCTGAAGACCTACAAACCGTCTTCACCGCCATGCTGCTCAACAGCGACGAAGCGGCGGTGGGCGAGATGCTCAACCACCCCAACAGCCTCATATCGCTGTCTGACGCGGGCGCACACCTCACTTTTTTCAACGACGCGGGCTTTGGCCTGCACCTCATGGGCCACTGGGTGCGCGAGCGCGGCGTGATGACCCTGCAAGAGGCCGTGCGCCAACTCACCAGCCTGCCCGCCAGTATATTTGGCATGGTGGGTCGAGGCCGCATAGCCCCTGGATATGCCGCCGACCTGCTCTTGTTTGACCCCACAACCGTAGCCCGAGGCCCCAAGCAGCGGGTGAATGACCTGCCCGGCGGCGCACCCCGCCTACACACTGACGCAATAGGCGTGCACGGCGTGTGGGTCAACGGCCAACTGGTGGCCAACGCGCAAGGCATGCTGCAAACTGCGCCGCTGGCGGGCAAGTTGATTACTGAGTTTGCATCGTAGATTGCGTCGTATTAAAGCCGGGCGGCTCAACCAGCAATGCCCACAAACACTGCCAAACAGCGCCCAACTTCCAGCATGGCAGCATCGCTGGCACAGCCAAAGGCGAGGCCGATTTTGTCCCTGCGAATGGTTACGGCCTTGTCCACCATGACTTGCGACGTTTTTTGCAAGCCATTTTTTGCGTCAGGTTGAATATTCACACGCAGCAACGGCGCTTCATTGAGCGTGCTGGTAACTGGTAAAACAGTCACGCTGGCGTGCTGGTTGAGTTGGTCTGACTGGATAACCAATGCGGGGCGCGGCTTACCAAAATCCCCTTGCATGGCAACGGTGACAAAATCACCGCGACGCACGGCACTCATGCCACCCAACCATCCACATCAGACAAGGCTGCATCCATGAAAAGCTGCAAGCTAGGGTCTTGCGCATCTGACGCAGACACCAGCTTGGACTGCCGAAGGCACTCGTTGGCAAAATCTGGCCGCTTGGTGTCAGGCACCCAGATTTGTACCGGTCGAAGGCCTGCCATGCGCAAGGCGGCGCGTCTTTTTTGTACACGAGCAGCAATGGTGCTTGCCATATTTAACCCTTAAAAATCGTTACATGTAGCGGTGTACCATGGCACAGCTCAGTGCGCAGCTTCCTATCAAAACGCCCCATACACCAAGTTCTTAAACAAGTTTCGGTAATACTCACGCTGAAACGGCCCTTGCATCATCCAAATACCGATCAAATTTTCTTTGGGGTCGATCCAAAAAAACGTGCCGCCCAATCCGCCCCATGAATAGTCACCTGCGCTACCTGCGTTGCTGGCTTCGCCGTCGGCCAAACGCACGCCAAATCCTAGGCCAAAACCGTAGCCTGCGCCGGGCACATAGCCCGTGGTGGCACCCATGACGCGGCTGGTGCGCAATACATCAGCACCCAAGTGGTCGGTAGCCATGAGTGCTATAGTTTTTGATGACAAGATACGCACGTCATCTAGCGTACCGCCCGCTAACAGCATACGGCTAAAGCGCAAATAATCGGTGGCGGTGGACACCATGCCGCCGCCGCCCGACTCGTACACGGGCGCTTGCGTCACATCCAAAAGACGCACGGGCTGCTTGGAGTCGGGATCTAATTTGAAAGGCTGCGCGACGCGGTTTTGCTGCTCAGGTGGAGTCCAAAATGCGGTGTCTTTCATGCCCAAGGGTGCGAGAATACGCGCTTGCACATAGGCTGCCAGCGTTTGTCCGCTTACGCGCTCAATCAGCGACCCCACCAAATCGGTGGAGCGGCTGTATTCCCATGTGCTACCGGGCAAATAAGCCAGTGGCAAAGTGGCCAAGCGCTTAGAAAACTCGGTGTTGCTCAAGCGCCCCTGCTCCACGCCCGCTTGCAGGTATTGCGTTTTGAGCAGGCTTTTGCCAAACACGCCGTAGGTAAGGCCCGAGGTGTGGCGCAACAAATCATGCACTGTGGGCTCGCGCGCACCAGGAATTTGCGACAAAGGCGTGGCCACCAGCGTGACGCTGCCCGAGGCGTCTTTTTTCTCTACCCCGAGCGACATATTTTTAAATTCGGGCAAATACTTGGCAATGGGGTCACCCAGTTGCACTTTGCCGTCTTCCACCAGCATCATCAGCCCCACCGACACAATCGGTTTGGTCATGGAGTAAATGCGAAAAATACTGTCGGCTTGCATCGCATCTGGCGCGTCGGGATCGCGTTTGCCCAAGGCTTGGTGGAGCACCGTTTTACCGTCTTTGTGGACCAGCATCACCGCGCCTGGCAGGCGGCCAGCGGCGATGTCGGCTTGCACGACTTTGGACAGGCGCTCTAGGCTGGCGGTGTGCATGGGTTTGGCGTTTCCTTGGGGAGTTTGGGCCGTCGTGCAAATAGGAATCATCAGCATGGCTGATAGACCAAGAATGCGGACGAACGCGCTGGTGTGTGGAATAAAAAAACGAATGCGCATGGTGTCTCCATTGACGTTGATTGCGTGGTCTGCATTTATAACGCAGGCAATACGCACAGCTTGGTATCTGCGCGACAGCACCAAGCTAGCGCAGCAGCCCTTTGCGCTGTGTAATCACCTCGGCCGCGCTGACCGAATCCGCGCCATGGCCCCAAGCGCCGCGAATATAGGTGACCACGGCGGCCAAGTCTTCGTCGGGCAGCACATGCACAAAGGGCGGCATGCCAAAGGGGCGGGGGTTGCCTGCGGTGCTGGGGGCATAGCCGCCCGCCAAAATGCTGCGTACCAAATTGGTGGTGTTGGCCATGGTAACGGCGCGGTTGCCCGCCAATGCGGGCAGCGCCACTTGGCCATCGACTAGCATGCCTTGGCCAGCGCTGCCGTGGCAACTGGCGCAATGCTGACCAAACAGGGCTTGGCCGCGCTGAAATTGGCTGCTGCCTGCCTTGAGGTGGTTGGTACTGGCGTTCACAGCGGCTGCGTTGTGGATGCGCATGTTGTCAACCGCTGTTTTATTTTTGGCATTCGCCGTGTCTTGCGCGTCGGGCAAACTTTGCAAATACGCTGCCGCTGCATTTAAATCAGCATCGCTCCAAAATTGTGTGCTTTTAGCCACCACTTCGGCCATGGGGCCGGCCACACTGGCGTTGTTTGAAACCCCGGTTTTTAGCAGCGCCACAACTTGTTCGCGTGGCCAGTGCGCCACGCCTGCCTGCGCCGCTAATAGCAGCGAAGGTGCATACCAGTCTTGCATAGGCATAAGTGCGCCACTGAGCAGTTGGTCACGCGCGGTAGCCCCCAAGGCATTGCGCTGGGCATGGCAGGCACTGCAATGGCCTAGACCTTTCACCAAATACGCGCCGCGCTCAATATCAACAGCATTTTCTGCCGATGTCACCGTCATATGGTCATTGTTTGCTATTATTTTAATAGTATTTTTAGATGTGCTGGAAAGGTTGATGCGGCTAAAAAAAAGCACCCGCCAAGCGGCCAAGGCAAGTTGGGTGTTGTAGGGGAAACGCAGTGCATGGGGGCGATTTTCAAGCACCACAGGCGCAATGCCCTGCATGAAATACGCATGCAAGGCATCACTGTCAGCGCGGGTTACATGGGTGTAGTTGGCATAGGGGAAGGCAGGTGTTAGCAGGCGTCCATTGGCACTGCGGCCTTCGTGCATGGCGCGGTAAAACGCATCGGCGCTCCAGCCGCCTATGCCAGTGGCGGTGTCTGGTGTGATGTTACTGGTATACACCGCACCAAAGGGCGTGTGTATAGCCAAGCCACCCGCAAACGCTTGGCCACCACGGGCGGTGTGGCAGGCGGCGCAGTTGCCCAGCTTGGCCAAATACGCGCCACGCTCAATTTGCGCATCGTTCAAAGGCTTGGTACTGCTCGCCATCGGCATATTGAAGGTTTTTGAGCCAGATGTCAGCGTCAAAAGGTCATCATGCGCTATTAATTCTATAGTCACTAACACTGCGCCTACTGCCAGTAGCAAAGCAAGCAAAGCACCAATCCCCAGTAAAACGCGCTGAATCAACGATGTTTTTGACCCCGCCACCGCAGGCTTTTTAAGCCACCTCATGGCATGCCCCCGCAGCGCTCGGGCAAAGGCGCGGCCAAGGCCAGCGCTGGCTTTGACTGGGCTGGTACAGGCTGCGCGGCCAGCCATGTGCTCAGGGCATCCACATCCTGCGCAGTCAGCAGCTTGGCTATGCGCCCCATGCAGTCGGGTGCATGGGCGCGGCGCAGCCCCGTTTGCCACGCCCCGATTTGCCCCGCTATATAGTCGCGCGGCAAGCCCAGCAAAGCGGGAATAGCAGGCTGCACCCCCATCAACGCCGCGCCGTGGCAGGCGGTGCATGCGGGCACTCCCCGCGCCGCATCGCCGCGCTGCACCAGCGCCTGCCCCCGCGCCAGTGCGCTGGCAGTGGTGCCCAGCTTAGGCGGCGTAGCTGGCGGATAAGGCAAATCAAGCTGCGCAAAATACTGCGCCATCTCCATCAAATAAGCATCCGACAAATGCTCCACCATGCCCACCATCAGCCCAAAATGCCTGCGACCGTCCCTAAAATTGACCAATTGGTTGTATAAATACCCAGCAGGTTTGCCCGCAATACGTGGAAAATAAGCTTCATTGGCCGTGCGCCCAATTTGCGCCGTAGCCCCCGCGCCATGGCAGGTGGTGCAAGCCTGCATGCGCTGGGTCATGGTGTTTTGGGTTTTAGTGTCCTGCCTAGGGACGTTGGATTGGGCGTTTGATTGGGCCTGTGCGCCGCTGCAAATTAGGCTGAAGAGACAAGCCACCAGAAGGCCTATGAGATTGCGTTTGATACCAAGCATGCGGGTATCTTAGGGCACTTACAGCGAGACAACAAAGCCGCAGCCTAAACCTCGGCCTCCTGCAAAGCCCGCCACATTACCTTGCCGCTGCCGCTTTTGGGCAGCGCCGCCACAAACTGCACCGAACGCGGGGCTTTGTACACGGCCATGTTCTCACGGCACCAGTCTAAAATTTCTTGCTCGGTGGTGGCCGTGTGCGTGTGGCGCAGCACCACCACGGCTTTGACTGACTCGCCCCGGTAGGCATCTTTGGTGCTGATAATGCAGGCCTCGGCAATAGCGGGGTGCTTGAACATTAGCGCCTCCACCTCAGCGGGCCACACCTTAAAGCCACTGGCATTGATCATGCGTTTGAGCCGATCTGTGAGGAAATAGTAGCCGTCTTCGTCTACGCGGCCTAAATCACCGCTTCTGAAAAACTTCAATCCATCAATTTGGATAAACGCCTTGGCTGTGGCCTCGGGATTCTTCCAATAGCCTTGAAAATTCATGGGGCCGTGCATGACAATTTCACCCACCTCGCCCACAGGCAATACGGCCAATGTGTTGGGGTCAATCACCCGCGCCTGTGCGCTTATAAAGGGCACTCCCAAACACTGCTGCTTGGTGCTGTCGGGTGGGTTGGCGTGGCTGGGCGCTGCGGTTTCGGTCAGGCCATAGCCCTCGGAATAGCGCAGTCCAAACTGCTCCCACAGGCGCTGCGCCACGGCTTGGGGCATTGCTGCGCCGCCGCCGCCAATGTACATCAGGCTGGACAAATCGTATTGTTCAAAGCTGGGCGATGCCAACAGGTCAATCACCATGGTGGGGATATTGGTCCAGTGTGTGACTTTGTGGCGCGAGATCATGCGGCCCGCCAAGTCGCGGTCCCAGCGGGGCAAAATAATAAGTGCCGCACCTGCGCACAGGGTCGAATGCATCACGCTGACCATGCCCGTGATGTGGAACATAGGCACCACACACAGCGTGCGGTTTTCTGCCGAGTTGCCACCCCACAGGCCACCCGCCACGGTGTTGTGCATGATGCTGGCGTGGGTGTGCATACAGCCCTTGGGCAGTCCCGTGGTGCCGCTGGTATAGGGCAATATCGCCATATCGCCCGGCTGGGCTTGCACAGGGCCTAAGTTCACCGCTTCGTGCATAGCGGTTTGCCAGTTGTGCACCTGTGCGCCTTGCACAGTGGGCGCGGCGTGGCGGCTAAGCAACCAGTCGTGCCAAGCGGGGGGCATGTCGGCCTTGGCATGCTCACCAAAACTGTCGGCAAAATGCGTTACCAACAAATGTTGCAGACGCAGCGCTGGCTCTAGCGCATCAGACGCTGCGGCCCACTGGGGCGCAAGGTCAGCCGTGGTGATGGCAAACTTAGCATCGGGGTCGGTGATGTAATGCTTGAGTTCTTCTGCGCGGTTCATCGGGTTCACCGGCACCACCACCGCGTCTAGGCGCAAAATAGCAAAGTGGGCAATCACCAACTGCGGGCAATTTTGCATGCACAAGACCACACGGTCGCCCTGTTTCACCCCATGGCGTTGCATGTAACTGGCCAGTTTTTCGGCCTGCAACTGCATCTGCGCATAGCTAATGGTGGTGTCAAAAAACACCAGTGCGGGTTTGTCGGGAAAACGCTCGGCACTGATTGAGATGTTGCGCCACAGCGAGGTGACGGGGGCGCTGATGCTGCGGGGCACGCGCTTGGGCCAAAAAGCGTAGTGGGCAGAATGGGAGGCAGGGGCTGAAACGGCGGAATTGGTCATCAACGGAAACACCTATTGTGATGGGTTGCTATTGCTTTGTATCATGGCTCAAAATTGCGCAACTCTGCCCTATGAAAACCCTCAAAACCACCCTCGCCCTGTCCCTTACGCTACTTTGCGGCGCAGCACAGCTGCAGCTGCATGCCCAAGCTCAGGCGCAAAATTTTCCCAGTAAACCCATCAAAGTGGTGGTGGGTTTTCCTGCGGGTGGCCCGCTCGACCAGCACGCCCGCCTGCTCACCGACAAGCTGCAAACCGTGCTGGGGCAAACGATTTTGGTGGACTACAAAGCCGGTGCTGGCGGCATAGTGGGCGCACAAGAGGTCATGAAAGCGCCCGCCGACGGCTACACCATCATGCTGGCCAACACGGGCGTGATGGTCATTAACCCGGGCTTGTACACCAAGCTGCCTTACCAAACACTCAAAGACTTCACGCCCATTGCCCGCACCGCCATGCAGCCGCTGGCGCTCTTGGTCACGCCCAATATGAAGGCCAAAACCTTGCCAGAGTTTGTGGACTACGCCAAAGCCAATCCTGGCCGCGTCAACTACGGGTCTGCCGGCAACGGCGGCATCAGCCATCTCGTGCCCGAAATGTTCAAAACTGCCACCGGGCTTTTTATGGTGCATATCCCGTACCGAGGCAGCGCCCCCGCATTTACCGATTTAATGGCAGGCCAAGTGCAGTTCATGGCCGAGAGCATTCCGCAAGCCGCCGCTTACCACAAACAAGGCAAAGTGCGGGCGCTTGCCGTTACCAGCAAAGAGCGTAACCCCGCCCTGCCCGACGTGCCCACGGTTATCGAAACCAAGATGGCCAAAAACTTTGAAGTGGTTGGTTTTTATGGCTTTTTGGCCCCCGTCGGCACCCCCAAAGAAGTGGTGACCAAGCTGGGCGATGCCTTCAAAACCGTCATGAACATGCCCGATGTGCGCAGCCGCATGGTCGGCCAAGGCGCAGACCCCGCGTTTTTAGGGCCCGATGATTTTGCAAAGTTTTTAGGCGATGAAATGCCCAAATGGGCTGGCGCGGTGAAGGCTTCGGGGGCGCGGCTCGATTAAATCAGCCTATCACCGCTGTCACCACCATCTCCACCCGCATGCCCGGCACCACCAGCCCCACTACGGCGCTGGATCTATTGGGGTATGGGGGCGTGAAAAATTCGCGGTACACCGCGTCTATAGCGGGCATGTCGGCCACATCGGTCAAATACACCAGCACTTGGGTCACATCGTCCATGCTGCCGCCCGCAGCTTGCACGGCATTGCGCACGTTGTACAGCGTGATGCGGGTTTGCTCAGAGGCATCGCCCGTGCAAATGCTGCCGTCGGTGCGCACGGCAGCGTGGGTGGTAAACAGCATGCTGGCTGACTGCAAGGCGCCCGTTTGAATGGCCCAAGAGAAGGGTTGCTTAAGAGGCGGCAGGCCTACGTCGATGGCTTGTTTCATGAGGGTATTCCTTAGCAGGGTGCTTGCACGCCAAGTGGTACTTGGCATGGAAATTGTATACACTTCAAAAGCAATGCAGACGCCAAGCGCTAAGCACTGCTTTGGTGCTGGCAGTACCCCAAGTTTGCACCCTATGCACCATTTCAACGCTGTTTTTACCACTGACTTTTAACAAGGACTTTTATGTTTCGCAACCGCCGCACTCTTATTTCTGTAGCAGCATCTGGCCTTTTGACGGTGACATCTGCCTTATTTTCTGTAAACTCTTGGGCTCAAACGGCTTTGGACGAGGTGATGAAGGCCAAGAAAATCACCATTGCCATTCCGGCAGATTTTCCGCCTTATGGCTTTGTGGGCACCGATTTGAAGCCACAGGGGCTGGACGTTGACATGGCCAACTACATTGGCAGCAAGCTGGGGGTGGCCACCGAGCTGGTGATTGTGACCAGCGCCAACCGAATTCCGTATCTGCAAACCAAGAAGGCCGATTTGGTGATTTCCACCTTGGGAAAAAACGCCGAACGTTTGGCGGTGATTGACTTTACCGCTGCCTATTCCCCGTTTTTTCAAGCGGTGTTTGCCGCCAAATCCTTGAATGTGAAAAGCTTTGCCGACTTGGCGGGCAAAAGCATTGGCGTAACCCGTGGTGCTATTGAAGACCAAGAGCTGACCAAACTAGCCCCCGCAGGCGCAGACATCAAGCGTTTTGAAGACAACAACGCCACCGTGTCGTCCTTCACCTCGGGCCAAGTGCAGCTGGTGGCCACGGGCGCGTCAGTGGCGGGCAACATGATGGCCAAAAACCCGCAGCTGGCTACCGAATACAAGCTGCTGCTCAAAGACAGCCCCAATTTCATTGGCGTGGGCAAAGGCGAAGACAAGCTGCGCCTCAAAGTCAACGAGATCATTGCCGAAGGCCGCAAAAACGGTGACATCGACAAAATGGCCAATAAGTGGCTGGGCCGTCCCGCTGGTGATTTGCCATTGTGATCACAGCTATTGTTAATCGCTTAGCCCTCCCCTGTTAAAAATAAAGGGCTAGTTTGTGCGCATTGAATTTGACTTTTTAGCCGTGCTCGCCCAATGGCCACTCTTGGCCAAGGGCGTGGCATGGACGGTGGCGCTGACTGCCATTTCTACGCTGGTTGGCGTGTTACTGGGCATTGCGGGTGCGTGGGCGCGGATTGATGGCAAACCACTGCTTAAAACGGTGGTGGGAATTTATGTGGAGCTGATCCGCAACACGCCATTTATTGTGCAGTTGTTCTTTATTTTCTTTGGCTTACCCGCCATGGGCGTGAAGCTCTCGCCCGAAGTGGCCAGCATATTGGCCATGGTGGTCAATTTGGGCGCGTATGCGGTGGAAATCATTCGTGCAGGCATTGAAGACACGCCGCGTGGGCAAATTGAGGCGGCGCAAAGCTTGGCCATGAACCGTTGGCATATTTTCAGCCGTGTGGTGCTGCCGCCTGCGCTTAAAAAGGTCTGGCCCGCTTTGGTCAGCCAAATCATCATCGTGATGCTGGGCTCGGCTGTGTGTGGGCAAATTTCGACACAGGAGCTCAGCTTTGCGGCTAATTTGATCCAATCGCGCAATTTTCGCGCATTTGAGGCTTACATCATCGCCACCTTGGTCTACCTGTTGCTGGCTATTGCACTGCGGCAATTGCTCAATTGGGCGGGGCCACGCTTTATCTTTGGGCGCTAAGCGCATAAGGCAAGACCATGGTTGAATTCACGCTCTGGGACATTTTGCGCAACTTAGCCTTGGCCGCCCGCTGGACAGTGGCGCTGTCACTGGTAGCTTTTGTGGGCGGTGGCTTGGTGGGTGTTGCGCTACTGGTGCTGCGCCTGTCTAAACTCAAGGGGGCGCAACCTTTCGTGGCTGGCTATGTGCAGCTTTTTCAGGGCACACCGCTGCTGATGCAGCTGTTTTTGGCCTACTTTGGCTTGGCATTGTTTGGCTTCAAGACCACCGCTTGGTTTGCCGCCGCCTTTGCGCTCACGCTCTACAGCAGCGCCTTTTTAACCGAAATTTGGCGCGGCTGCGTGCAGGCCATTCCACGTGGGCAGTGGGAGGCCGCACAAAGCTTGGCGCTCAGTTTTTCGGAGCAGTTGCGCTATGTGGTGCTTCCCCAGGCGCTCAAAATTGCCACACCTCCCACGGTGGGTTTCTTGGTGCAAGTGGTCAAAGGCACGGCACTGGCCTCGGTGATTGGCTTTATAGAGCTGACCAAGGCGGGCACTATGATTACCAATGCCACCTTCAAGCCATTTGTGGTGTACAGCTGTGTGGCGCTGTTGTATTTTGCGCTGTGTTTTCCCATTAGCCTGTACGCGAAGCATTTAGAAAGAAAAAACCATGGCCACCGCTGAAACACCCGTCGAACCGCTCGTTCACATCACTGGCCTGCGCAAAAGCTTTGGCAGCAATGAGGTGCTCAAGGGCATCGACTTGTCGGTGCAAGCGGGGGAAGTCATCAGCATTATCGGCAAATCGGGCTCGGGCAAAAGCACCTTGCTGCGCTGCATCAATGGGCTGGAGACTTTTCAGGCGGGCACGCTCACGGTGGACGGCCTGGCGCTTGTACATGACAATGCGCAGGCCATGCGCGCGCTGCGCCAAAAAGTGGGCATGATTTTTCAAAG
>JANOYR010000287.1:0-7202 GCA_031428975.1 Polaromonas sp.
ATACCTTTTGTAGCACTGCAGCTTTGCACGCTTGCCGCAGCACCTTGTCTTGATCACCCATTTGTTTGCCTCTGTCGTTTAACCCGTCTGTGGGTGACAGTTCGAATCGTAGGGGGGTGACATTTCTATTTGGGGCTCACACTCGCTTTGCCCACATACCCAAAACATCGTATAATAGAAAGCTTGCTGGCAAACCCCGCCGCCTGCGCAAATTTTAAAGGCGGGAAACCCGCTGAATGTACAAGGGCTTGATCTACTCTTATTTGCATTCGGCACAATACTCCTTATCACTAGATGACAACGATTCGTGTTAAAGAAAATGAGCCCTTTGAAGTGGCTCTGCGCCGTTTTAAGCGCACCATTGAAAAACTTGGCCTACTGACCGACTTGCGTGCACGCGAGTTTTATGAAAAGCCAACGGCTGAGCGTAAACGCAAAAAGGCTGCTGCTGTCAAGCGCAACTACAAGCGCATTCGCAGCATGCAATTGCCTAAGAAGCTCTATTAATTTAGAGCGATCAGCGTAACGCACAAGCCGCACAGAGGCAACTCTGCGCGGCTTTTTACATTTTGGCTTCTGCCATTTTTAGAGGAAAACTATGACCCTTAAAGACCAAATTACCGAAGACATGAAAAACGCCATGCGTGCCAAAGACAGCGAGCGCTTGGGCACGATTCGCCTGCTGCTAGCCGCCTGCAAGCAAAAAGAAGTGGACGAGCGTGTAGTGCTAGATGACACCATGGTGATCGCCATTGTGGACAAACTCATCAAGCAGCGCAAAGACTCCGTGGCCGCTTTCGAGCTGGCCCAGCGCCAAGACTTGGCCGACAAAGAAAGTGCCGAGATTCTCGTGCTGCAAGCCTATTTACCCGCACGCTTGAACGCAGATGAGGTGCTGGCCGAGGTCAAAGCCATTGCATCAGGCATTGCAGCCGAACTAGGCCGCGCCATAGGTCCTGCCGATATGGGCAAAGTCATGGGCGCGGTTAAATCCAAGCTGGCTGGCAAAGCCGATATGGGCCAAGTGTCAGCAGCGGTGAAGGCGGCGTTAAATCCTGCCTAAACCTTGGCTAAGCGGGGCACGCACATCTTCAAATTGCCTCTGTCGCCAATGCCTAGCAAGGCATAGGCGGCATTAATTAACTTTCAGCGTGGTCTGAAATGTGTTGGCCAGTGTTTTTGTTGGGTTGGTATTGTCCACAAAGTCTAGTTTGAGGGCATATGACCCAGCTGGCGGCGACAACCATACTTCTGTTTGCCCTTGAGTAAAATCAAGTTGCATGGGTTTGCCACCCGCGCTTGGCGTAGCCGTTAGGCGAAAACGCCCTGTTTCTTTTTCGGCTTGGCCCGCCTGCGCCACGCTAAGTCCCGAGGCATGAAACTGCACGCGAAATGGAGGCTTGACTTGGCCGTCAGCAGGCAGGTTAAGTATTGCAATCGATTTTTTGACCAAGGTCTTCGGGTCGGTTGCTGCGTTTTTTGCAAGCACCTTGATTTTGAGTGCTTTGCTGTAGACAAAATGCGGCAAATGCTTGTCGTCTGCCAACAGCAACCGCAAGCTGTATTCTCCGGGCTCTAGGGTGAGCACGCTTTCCATTTGTCCTTTGCCAAAGTGCACATATTGGGCATCAAAGGGCAATGCTTTTTTAAAATCAAGCGGCAAATCACGGTTAATCAACAGGTGGTGATGCCCGCTTTTGCCTTCTCCAGGCTTGACGATGGGGGCTAGCCCCCAGCCGCCCGACAAACCAAAAGTTGCACGAAAAGGGGTCTCGATGCGAGCCCCATCCTCAAGGTTGGTGAAATACGCTTGGGCCGTGGAATTAGAGGCAATCGCCTGCCAAGGGTGAAGCACCGTGCTCGACGCTTGGACATGTGCTGAGAAGGCTAAAAAAGCAGCAAGCGATACGCCTGCCGCAGCAAATATAGAATTTTTAAGCAATTAACTACCCGCTATTTTCATACGGTTGATCAGAATAGAGCCCACGGTTTTGGCGCCGTAGTTGTAGGCATCTGAGCCGACGGCTTGGATGCCGATCAGCATGTCTTTCATGCTACCTGCGATGGTGATTTCATGCACCGGAAAGGCTATTTTTCCGTTTTCTACCCAAAATCCGCTGGCTCCGCGCGAATAGTCGCCGGTGACGTAGTTCAGGCCTGAGCCCATCAGCTCGGTGACAAAAAGGCCGCTGCCAAGTTTGAGCAGCATGGCGTCTAAGTCGTCGCTGGCCTGCGTTTGGCGCGAGGTGAGCACGAGATTGTGTGAGCCGCCTGCGTTGCCTGTGGTGCGCATGCCCAGCTTGCGGGCGCTGTAGGAGCTTAAAAAATAGCCCTGCACACGGCCAGCATCGACCACTTTGCGGGCTTTGACTTTTACGCCTTCTTCGTCAAAAGGCGAGCTGCCTTTGCCGCCCAAGACATAGGGGTCTTCCAGCACGTCAATGAATTTGGGAAACACCCGTTTGCCCAAGCTGCCTTCTAAAAAGGTGGTTTTGCGGTAGAGCGCACCGCCGCTGATCGCTTGGGTGAAGCTGCCCAAAAGGCCTGCGGCCATGGTCGATTCAAACAACACAGGGCATTCGGTGGTGGCGATTTTGCGGGATTTTAGCCGCGACAAAGCACGCTCTGCGGCATAGCGTCCCACGGCCTCGGGGCTGGCCAAATCGGCGGCATTGCGCATGGAGCTGTACCAGCCGTCGCGCTGCATGTCGGCGCCCTTGCCTGCAATGGGCGCTACGCTGAGCGAATGGCGCGACGAGGCATAACCACCCCTGAAGCCTTTTTGCCCACCGCGCATATGCCCTGCAAAAAAGTGGCTTTGTTGGGCGGATACGCCTGCGCCTTCGGAATTGGTGATTTTTTTGCTGGTGGACAGGGCCGCTGCCTCGCAGCGCAGCGCCACTTCAATGGCCTGCGCACTGTTGATGGCCCAGGGGTGAAACAAATCTAGCTCGGGGTGGTCGTGTGCCACGTCGTCCAAATCGGGGAGGCCTGCAAAGCTGTCTTCTGCGGTGAACTTGGCAATGTCGTAGGCGGCTTGCACCGTTTGGTGGATGGCTTTTTCTGAAAAATCCGAGGTGCTGGCATTGCCACGCTTTTTGCCCAAATACACCGTGACACCTAGCGATTTGTCGCGGTTGCGCTCCACATTTTCTAGTGTGCCCATGCGCGATGACACCGACAGGCCGCAGCCCTCGGAGGCTTCGGCTGCTGCGTCTGAAGCACCAAGTTTTTTGGCATGTTGCAGGGCGCTGTCCACCAAGCCTTCAAAAGTGGCGCGGGAATAACTGAAACCGTGCTGGGGTTTGCTGTTGGGTTGGCTGAGAGCTGGTTTTTTATGCATAGACTCGATCATAGCAGGCTAAAGTGCTATTTTTGAGGTTTTTATACCCAATGTCACCGTCAAATGGTCATAGTCTGCTATTTTAATATGAGCAAAATACGCCTAGGCCATCATGCTGTGGCGCTATCCAGTTAGCGCACAGGGTTTTCAATATGCCCAATGCCGTCAATTTCTACCCGCACGATGTCGCCAGCCACCAAGTATTTGGGCGGTTTAAAGCCAATGCCCACGCCCACGGGGGTGCCCGTGGCAATGATGTCGCCAGGATACAGGGTGATGCCAGCAGAAAGGGTTTCGATCAGGGTGGGGATGTTAAAAATCAGGTCGGTGGTGCGGGCATCTTGGCGCAGTTCGCCGTTGACAAAGCAGCGCACTGCGGTGTTGCTGCCGTCGCATGCGTCGGCACTGACCAGCCACGGGCCCATGGGGCAAAAGGTGTCAAAGGACTTGCCCATGTGCCACTGCTGGTGGCGGCTTTGCCAGTCGCGGGCGGTGACATCGTTGACGATGGTGTAGCCCCAGACGTGTTGCATGGCATGGGCCGCTTGAATGCCTTTGCCGCCACTGCCTATGATGACGGCCAATTCTGCTTCGTAATCAATAGCATCTGACACGCCCACAGGAAGCGCTATCGTGCCGTTTGGCCCCACCACGCATTCGGGCACTTTGCTGAAAATAATCGGCACAGTGGGAATGTCGCCGCCCGATTTGGCACTGCTGTCAAAGCCGCTGCCTGCAAATTCTTTGGCATGGGCTGTGTAGTTTTTGCCTACACAAAAAATATTGCGCCTAGGTTTCGGAATGGGGGCCGTCAGCACCACATCGGCCATGGCAATTGGCTCGCCCAGCAGCGGCAGCGCGCTGCCGCTGGCCATCAGCTCCACAATAGGCAATGCACCCAGCGCGGCGGCATGCATGGGCAAGACAAAAGGGGTGACGGTTTGGCAGTCGGCACTCACAAGGCCAACAGAAGGAATTTTGTGGTGCAAAAAGGCGGCAATTTTCATGGCGAGTGCTGTTCAAAATAAAGGCCTACGATGCCACGAAAAAAAGTCTTGAACCAGTGGAAAATACGTAGGGTCATAAGAAAAAAATGCTCTACGATAATCCCAATTCACCGTTTTTCTGCCCCTCCAACCACCCGAAAGAGGCACACCATGCAACGCCGTAACGTCCTGATGCTGCCCGCTGCCTGCTTGGGCAGCGCTGCTTTTATAGCGCCGATTTCACTGTTTGCGCAAGCTGGATGGCCTAACCGTGCTATCACCATGGTAGTGCCTTTTCCGCCGGGCGGGTTGGCAGACTTGGTGGCGCGGCCTGTGGCTGAGGCCATGTCGCGTGAGCTGGGCCAGCCAGTGGTGATAGAGAACAAAGCGGGCGCAGGCGGTGGCATTGGCATGGGGGTTGCGGCTAAGTCCAAGCCCGACGGCTACACCATCCTGATGGCGCTGTCGTCGCTTACTGTGATCCCTGAGGCTGATGCACTTTTGGGACGCGCCCCGCTGTTCACCCTGCCCGAGCTGCGTCCGCTGGCGCGGTATACCGCCGACCCGACGGTGCTGGCGGTGCGTGCCGATGCCCCGTGGAAAACGGTGCAAGACTTTATCAACGATGCCAAAAAACGCCCTGGCGCAATTAACTACGGGTCATCGGGCAACTACGGCACCATGCATGTGCCCATGGAAATTTTGGCGCAGGTGGCGGCCGTAAAAATGGCGCATATTCCCTTCACGGGGGCGGGCCCGGCTGTGGTGGCGCTGCTGGGCGGCCAAATTGATGCCGTGTCATCGGGCCCTGCCACGGTGTTGCAGCACATCAAGGCGGGCAAACTGCGGGTTTTAGGCCACTGGGGCAGCAGCGCTTTGGCATCGATGCCCGACGTGCCCAGCCTGAAAGAGGCAGGGCAGCAGGCCGAATATGCGCAGTGGTCTGGGTTGTTTGTTCCAGCTGGTACACCCGAACCAATTGCCCAACGCCTTCGCACAGCAGCCAAAGCCGCCGCGCTGGATGCCAAAGTCAAAGAAGTGATTGGCAATGCGGGCAGCCCTGTGCAATACCTTGACGCGCCCGAGTTTGCCGCCTATGTGCAGGCCGATGCGCAGCGCATGGCTGGCGTGGTCAAGCGCATGGGACGTTTGGAATAAGCATTTTTTATTTTTAAGGTTTTTATGCACAATGTCATAGCCATACGGTTATTTATAGCTATTATTTTAATAGCATTTAGCAGTTTTGGATGGGCGCAAACCTACCCTGCTCGCAGCGTCAAAATCATTGTGCCCTTTGCCACAGGCGGTCCTGCGGACAACTATGCCCGCTTTATGGCCATTCGCCTGCAAGAGGCGCTGGGGCAGACTTTTGTAGTGGACAACAAGCCCGGCGCTGGCTCGGTGATTGGCACAGACATTGCGGCCAAATCCCCCGCTGACGGCTACACGCTTTTGCTGATGAGCAACGCCCACACAGTCAATGAAAGCTTAATCCCCAACAAGCCCTTTGCCTTGATGCGCGACTTTGTGGCCATTGCACCCATTAACTATTCTGACTTGGTGCTGGTGGCCAACCCCGGCGTGCCCGAATCGAATGTCAAAGACCTTGTCAAACGCGCCGCCGCCCAGCCGGGCAAAATTAACTACGCCTCCAGCGGGCCGGGTACGCCCTACCACATGGCGGGTGAGCTGTTCAAAAACATGGCAGGTGTGTATTTGGTGCACATTCCCTACCGTGGCAGCTCGGGGGCGCGCACTGACCTACTGGGAGGCCAAGTGGACATTATGTTTGACGCGGTAACCACCATGACCGAGCAAATCCGCGCTGGCAAGGTCAAGGCACTGGCCACCACTGGCAAGCAGCGTTCAGCCGTGCTGCCCGATGTGCCCACCGTTAGCGAATCGGGCGTGCCCGGCTACGAAGCCACGATTTGGCTGGGCCTGATGGCTCCCAAAGGAACGCCCAAGGCAGTGGTAGACAAACTCAATGAGGCCATCGTCAAAATTGCGAGCCAAGCAGACGTGAAGCAAGTCTGGGCCAAACAGGGCGCAACAGCGATGGCTATGAGTCCCGAAGCTTTTGACAAATACGCCAGAGACGACGTAGCCAAATGGGCCAAAGTCATCCAATCGGCTGGCATTAAGGTGGACTAGCGCATGGCTACTTTGCACATTCTCAGCGGCGGCGCGGCCTTTGGCTTGGTTTCTAAACTAGAGGCGCAGTTTGCGGCCGAATCGGGCTGCGCACTGGCCGGCACTTACAACGCCGTGGGCGCGATGCGCGACCAATTGCTCTCTGGCGCACCCTGCGACGTGGTGATTTTGACCGCAGCGCTGATTGCCCAGCTAGAAGCCAGCGGCCATGTGCGCACAGGCAGCGCACGTAACCTAGGCGTGGTGAAAACTGGCATTGCTGTGAAAGCAAATGATTCAGGCTTTGCAGCCAACCCGCCCAATGTCAGCAGCCCAGCGGCCCTAAGAGCTGCGCTCTTAGCCGCCAAAGGCATCTATTTCCCAGACCCCATCAAAGCCACCGCAGGCATCCATTTCATGCGCGTACTGTGCGAGCTTGGTATTGCCGATGAATTAGCCCCGAGCCTGCGCCCCTACCCCAATGGCGCAACCGCCATGGGCGAAATGGCCAAAAGCGACGAATCGGGCTTGATGGGCTGCACCCAAGTCACCGAAATTTTGTATACCCAAGGCGTGCAGCTGATTGCCGCGCTGCCCACCGAGTTTGAGCTGGCCACCACCTACACCGCAGGCGTGAGCAGCCAATCGGCGCATCCTGCGCAGGCGGCTGCGCTGCTGGAGTTGCTGTGCAGCGACGGGGCAGCTGCTGTGCGGCTGGCGGGTGGGTTTGAAGGGTAAAA
>JANOYR010000288.1:0-2496 GCA_031428975.1 Polaromonas sp.
GGTGAAAACACCCTTGCCCATGCCGATGCGGTGGCGCAGCTGTTGCAAGAAATGGGCGCTACCCAAGCCATGCAAGCGGCCAGTTATTTGGTCTATGCCTGTGCGCACCTCAACCGCCCGCAAGAATTTATCAGCAAAGCATTTGGTGATGCCTATGCCACGCTGGCGCTAGAGACCAATAAGCTGGTGGCGGTGCAGCGCCAAGCCAGAGCCAAGGCGGGCAACTCTGCGATCAATCCTGGAGCGCCCAACCAAACCGAAAATGTGCGCAAAATGCTGCTGGCTTTTAGCCGCGACCTGCGCGTGGTCATGCTGCGTTTGGCATCGCGCTTGCAGAGTTTGCGCTTTTATGCAGCCACAAAAACGCCAGTGCCCCAGGCCATAGCGCAGGAGTCGCTCCATGTGTTTGCCCCGCTGGCCAACCGCTTGGGAATTTGGCAAATCAAGTGGGAAATGGAAGACCTTGCCTTTCGGTTTCTAGAACCTTTGGTTTACAAGGAGGTGGCCAAGCTGCTGGACGAAAAACGGGTGGAGCGCGAGGCCTATGTGGAGCAGGTGCGGATGCAATTGTCGCAAGACCTTGCCAAGCAAGGCGTGCAGGCGCTGGTGCAGGGCAGGCCTAAGCACATTTACAGCATTGTGAAGAAAATGCGCGGAAAAGCGTTGGCTTTTGACCAAGTGATGGATGTGCGGGCGCTGCGCATCATCGCGCCTGATGCGCCGCAGTGCTATGCGGCGCTGGCGCATGTTCACCAGCAGTTCTCGCCTATTGCCGACGAGTTTGACGACTATATTGCCAAACCCAAAAGTAATGGCTACCAAAGCTTGCACACCGTGGTGCGCAATGCGGCGGGCTTGCCCATTGAAATTCAGATCCGCACACAAGCCATGCACGACCATGCCGAGACTGGCGTGGCCGCGCACTGGGCCTACAAAGAAGCTGGTGCCAAGGGCTATGCGGGCGTGAGCGCCAGCGGGCAATACGACGCAAAAATTGCGGTGTTGCGCCAACTCTTGGCGTGGGAGCGCGAGCTGTCAGCGCCCAGTTTGCAGGGCAAAATGGGCACACAAGCCACTGCACAAAACACCGATGTTTTGGCCGACCGCATTTACGTGCTCACGCCCGAGGCGGCGATTGTGGATTTGCCCAGTGGTGCCACCCCCGTAGACTTTGCCTACACCGTGCACACCAATTTGGGCCACCGCTGCCGTGGAGCACGCGTTGACGGAGTGATGGTGCCGCTGAACACGCCTTTGCAAAATGGCCAAACGGTGGAGGTCAGCGTTGCCAAAGAAGGCGGCCCTTCGCGCGATTGGCTCAATGCAGATTTGGCTTACCTTGCGAGTGCGCGCGCCAAGGCCAAAGTGCGGGCATGGTTCAACGCATTAGCCACTGACGAGGTGACCGCCAGAGGCCGAGAAGCCGTTGAAAAACTCTTGCAGCGCGAAGGCAAAACAGCGCTCAAGTTGACCGATTTGGCGGTGCAGTTGGGCTTTAAAACTGCCGACGAGTTGTTTGAACTGGTGGGCAAAGACGAGTTTTCTTTGCGCACCATTGAGCAGTTGTTTCGGCCAGCGGCTGCGGCCACTGAGCCCGATGACATCGTTTTAGCCAAAACCCTGCGCAAAGCCGAAAAAGCCCAAAGCCATAGCAAAAGCGGCGTGCTGGTGGTGGGGGTAGACAGCCTGCTGACGCAGTTGGCCAAATGCTGCAAGCCCGCGCCGCCCGATGCCATTGGCGGCTTTGTCACCCGTGGCAAAGGGGTCAGTATCCACCGCGCCGATTGCCCCAATTTCAAAGCCTTGGTGACCAAAGACATAGGCAGGGTGATCGAGGTGCAGTGGGGCGCAGCTAAAGCGCAAAGTGGTGTTTTGTACCCTGTCGATGTGGCCATCGAAGCGGGTGACCGCCAAGGCCTACTGCGCGATATTTCAGAGGTATTTGCCAAAGACAAAATGAATGTGATTGGCGTGCAAACCCAGTCGCTCAAAGGCAGCGCCTTCATGACTTTTACGGTGCAGGTGGCCGACTCGGGTGTATTGGCCAAAGCGCTGACCCAAGTGCGCGAGGTCAAAGGCGTGCATTCGGCGCGGCGGCGCTGATGCTTGCGACCGCTTTAAAAACTGTGCTATATTCATGCCCATGAACCGAATTTCAATTGCCCTACTACTACTGCCCTTCGGGCGGAGTTGGTAACGCGCGCGTTCACCCTCTCTTAAGGCCCGTTGCTCAAACCAACGGGCCTTTTTCTTTGTCTATCCACTTTTGTTTTTATCTTTTTCTTAGGAGTTCAACATGACCGACGCATTAGCCACACCCGACAAATTGATCATTTTTGACACCACCTTGCGTGACGGCGAGCAGTCGCCCGGCGCTTCCATGACCAAGGACGAAAAGTTGCGCATTGCGCGCCAATTAGAGCGCTTGAAAGTAGATGTGATTGAGGCGGGTTTTCCGGCCAGCTCGAATGGGGATTTTGAATGTGTGCAGGCCAT
>JANOYR010000289.1:0-3508 GCA_031428975.1 Polaromonas sp.
ACCACGCTTGAATGGGTGCTTCCGGCTGGGGTGGGCGTGGGCGAGACGCGCTGGCCCTTGCCTAAAAAAATTCCGATTGGTAATTTGGCCAACTATGGCTACGAAGACACGGTGTTGCTGCCTGTGCCGCTGGAAGTCAGCCAGTTGTTCAAGCCGACGCTGTTGTCCAACGCGATCGAGGTGAAGCTCAAAGCCGCTTGGTTGGTGTGTAAGCAAGAATGCATTCCTGAAGAGGGCGAGTTTGTGGTGAGCATACCGCTCAAGGGCTCTACTGCGCTGCACCGTGCCGCCTTTGAGGCGGCTGAAAAGGCCTACCCACGCGCGGTGGCGGGCGCGCACAGCGTGCAAGTTGCTCAAGATGGCAAAAGCGTCGCTGTGGCGGTGGCAGGTTTGCCCGCCGGCCTGCGCGGTAAAACGCTGGATTTTTTCCCTGAAACAGGCGGCGTGATTGAAACCGCTGCCGCCTTTACGCAGACTTGGCGCGGCACGGGCGATGCCGCGCTGTGGACGGCGGTGGTGCCTTTGTCGAGCCAGCGCAGCGAGTCGCCTGCGCGTTTTCCTGTGGTTCTGGGCTATGCTGGCGTTGGGTATGTGGCCGACGCGGTTGTGGCGGCTGTGGGCGCGGGGGGGGCGCAGCTTTTGGGCAAGGCCGCATGGCCTGCACTGGCAGCAGCGGCACAAGTGCCTGCGGCGCTGGAGGCAGCGCTCAAGGCCAATATGTCGGCCAATATGCCTGCGAATGCATCAACAAGCGGGCAGGGCGGAGCAGGCAATTTGGCGGGGGCTGCGTCGGGCGCTATCTCTGGCAGTGCTGTGCAATCGCTGTTGCCCGCTCTGTTGTTTGCGTTGCTGGGCGGCCTGATTTTGAACCTGATGCCCTGCGTGTTTCCGGTATTGGCTATTAAGGTGCTGGGCTTTGTGCAGCATGCCAGCCCCAAGGAGCGGGTGCGCAGTGGTGTGGCCTACACGGCGGGCGTGGTGGCCAGTTTTGTGGCGCTGGGCGCACTGATGCTGGCTTTGCGTGCGGGTGGGCAGGCGCTGGGCTGGGGTTTTCAGCTGCAGTCGCCGGCGGTGGTGGCGGCGCTGGCAGGTTTGTTTACCCTGCTGGGCTTGAATTTGCTGGGCTTGTTTGAGTTTGGCTCTATTTTGCCGTCGTCGGTGGCCAGTTTTCAGGCCAAAAATCCTTCGGTGGATGCATTTTTATCGGGCGTACTGGCCGTTGCGGTGGCCTCGCCTTGTACTGCGCCTTTTATGGGCGCTTCGCTGGGTTTTGCACTGGGTTTGCCCGCTTGGGAGGCGCTGTTGGTGTTCGCTTGCATCGGCGTGGGCATGGCGCTGCCCTATTTGGCCGCCAGCTTGATTCCTGCTGTGGCGCGTGCCTTGCCAAAACCGGGCGCATGGATGGAGGTGTTCAAACGCGCCATGGCTTTTCCCATGTTTGCTACGGTGGTGTGGTTGGTGTGGGTGCTGGGCCAACAAAGCGGCATGGATGGCGCGGGGGCGCTCTTGCTGCTCTTGGTGGTCATGGCGATGTTGCTGTGGGGCTGGCAGTTACAAGGCAAATCGCGCTGGATAATGACTATTATTTCAGTAGCAAGCTTTGTCCTTTTGACGCTGACATTGGGCCATAAAATCGTAGAAGAGCAAGAGTTTCCGGTGGCGCAGGCGTCGGGCGGCGCTGGGTTGGATGCCAACGCCAGTGGAGCGCCCGCCTGGCATGTTAACGGAGCGCCCGCGTGGCATGTTAACGGAGCGCCCACATGGCAGGCGTGGGAGCCTGGCCGTGTGGAGCAAATTTTGGCCAAAGGCCAGCCCGTTTTTTTAGACTTTACCGCCGCTTGGTGCGTGACTTGCCAGTTAAACAAGCAAACCACGCTCAATTCGGCCCAAGTATTGGCCGACATGAAGGCAAAAAATATGGTTTTGCTGCGTGCCGACTGGACGCGGCGCGACCCTGCTGTCACCGCTGCCTTGCAGCAACTGGGGCGTAACGGTGTGCCGGTCTATGTGATTTACAAAGCGGGCCAAGCCCCTGTGGTGTTGTCAGAGATTTTGAGCGTGGGGGAAGTGCGCGCGGCACTGGCTAAACTGTAGCCTTGGCTAAATTGGATGTGTTTTTACTTAAACCGGAGTTGACCATGTTGCGTCGTTCAATCCTTGTGTTGGGTGCGGTAGCTAGTATTTCAGTAGCGCCATATGTCCATTCTGCGGTGACATTGGGTCAAAAAGCCCCCAATTTCACCGCCAAAGATGTATCTGGCAAAACCGTGAGCTTGGCCGACTTTAAGGGCAAACATGTGGTGCTTGAATGGGTCAACCCCGGTTGCCCCTTTGTGCGCAAGCACTACAACGGCGGCAACATGCAGTCCACCCAACAAGACGCAGCAGCAAAAGGCGTGGTCTGGTTGGCCATTAACTCCACCGAAACCAGCCACACCGATTACCTTGACCCCGTCAAACTGGGCGCGTGGATGAAGGAAAAAGCCAGCACAGTCAACGCCACCCTCATGGACGAGAGCGGCAGTATTGGCAAAGCCTATGGCGCTAAAACCACGCCGCATATGTACATCATTAACCCGCAGGGCAACTTGGTCTATGCGGGCGGCATTGACAGCATCCCCTCGGCGCGCGAGGGCGACATTGCCAAGGCCACCAACTATGTGAAAGCTGCGCTTGCCGAGATGGTGCAGGGCAAAGTGATCAGCAGCGCCAGCACTGCGCCTTATGGCTGCTCGGTAAAATACAAGTCCTAAGCTGCAAGTCCTAAGTTACAAGTCTTAAGCGGCCAAGGCATACGCGCCGTGCAATAGCCGTTGGCAGCGCAAATTGACACCTTGAACCATGCAAACAACCGTCGATATAGCCGCCCTCTTGCGGCGCACCCGCCGCATCGCTGTGGTGGGCTTAAGCCCCAAGCCACACCGCGAGAGCTATGGTGTGGCGCAGTACATGCAGGCGGCTGGTTTTGTCATTGTGCCCATCAATCCTGTGGTATCTGCCTCTGGCGAGCCCCACATTCTGGGCCAGCGCTGCTACGCCAGCCTTGCCGAGGCGGCGCAGCAGGGCAGCATCGACATGGTCAATGTGTTTCGCAATGCGGATGACGTGCCCCCCGTGGCCGACGAGGCCATTGCCATTGGGGCGCACAGCCTGTGGTTGCAACTGGGCATCTGGCACGACGCGGCAGCGGCCAAGGCACAGGTAGCTGGGCTGGTGGTGGTGCAAGACATCTGCTTAAAAATTGCCCACCGCGCCTTGAAACTGTAGACCTCCACATAGATTTGCCCGGGCGCAGCTTGCCTGCCTGCTTGCACCATGCGAGCTGCTACGGCGCTGCACTTGGACGGCTACGCGACTGATATTGTTCAGCTTTTGAAACTGCTTGCTCGGATGCGCCTGTGCAGCGTTTTGGCTCTGCCGCCGCTCCCTCATGGCGGGCATACCGCAAATCGGTCGGACGGCAGTGCCAAAACGCTGATCGGGCGCACCAGAGCAAGCAGTTTCAAAA
>JANOYR010000290.1:0-10940 GCA_031428975.1 Polaromonas sp.
GGCGATTGCCACCCTGAAAGCGCACCGCCTCAAGCGCGAAGCCAAGGTTATCGCTGCCATGCGCCAAATGCCCGGTGCTAGTGTGGAGCAACTGGTGCCGCTGGCCTATGACGATGTAGACGCCCGCCTGTGGCCTGTGGCCGCGCGCTCGCTCACGGCGCATGTGCAGCGGATTGAGGCTCTGGGTTTGGTGCAGGCCTCGATGCTGCGCTTGGTGCAAAGCTGAGCCAGTTAGGCTGCTGTAAATCAGGCAGTGATAACCCAATTTTCCACAGCTAAACCTGCATAAGCCTTAAAGTCGCCTTCGTTATTCGTCACCAGTATAGCGCTTACGCTGATTGCATGGGCTGCTATCAAATTGTCTAACGCCTGCTTGCGTTTTAGCTTGCTGCTGCGCGCCAATAGGCCATAGGCTTTGGCAGCATCGTCATCAAAAGGCATGGCTGGAATGTCTTGCAACAGAGCGTCCAGCTTGGCCATGTCTTGGGCGTACTCCGCATCGCTTTGGCCACCGCCACCGTGGCGTAACTCGGCCAGCGTGATGCAGGAGATCAGCACATCGCCCACGCTGAGCTTGGCTAGCCTGTCAAACACCTGCAGGGGCTGACGCTTGAGCAGGTAGATGCAAATATTGGTATCGAGCATGTAGCGCATGGCGTGGCACGCTCACTCTTGCCAGTTACGCGCGGCCTGATCTTGCGGCGCACGGCCTTGCGCCATAAAACTGGGCGAAAAAGCCTTGAATTTATCTGCCAAACCCGCCAATGAGCGCTTGCGCACAGGGCGAATCACCCACGCCCCACCTTTGACCTCAATGACCGCGTCCATGCCCATATCGGGCAGCACCATCTCACGCGGAATGCGCACGGCCAGCGAATTACCGCTCTTAAAAATACGGGTGGTTTGCGTTGTGGGAGGGTCTAAAACAGCAGACATAGCGGTGCTCCAATGTATGCACAGTATATACGCCATCTACAAAAAAATGAAACAAAAAAGTGTGAAGCCCGCCGATAGGCCGGATTTTGTGCATTGGCTTGTGCCTTGCGGCGCGGCCAATGTGACCGCCATTCCTCTGGGCCAGGGCTCGCGCCACTGGCTCGGTGCTACCTACCCGCCAACCGTTCTTGCGAGTCACAAGATGCCTAGCTGGCAGTGCACCTTTCGGTACACCGCAAGCCCTGCGGGCTGGCCTACTTGGTATTGCTGCGCGTAGAGATTGCCCGTTTCACCCACACGCTGGTTGCCCAACATGCGACTCGTCTCTGTTGCTCTGATCCTCAGCTTATGCCTTGCGGTTTTCACTGGAGAGTTGTTAACTCCTACGCCACTCTGTGCAGTCCGGACCTTCCTCCAGTGCTGTGTTTCCACAATTGCACCAGCGGCGGTCTGGCAGGCTTCACAAGTCGATTATCCCTCAGAGTGGTGCTAGGTCTTACACACCCACAGTACAAAGAAAATTTGTACTACTTAAGTATATTCACAAAGGGCGCAACGCACGGAACTACGCTCATTTTTGGTGCATTTGGATGTTTTTTCTGAATTGCACCCACAATTTGCGACCTTTACAACTTTTTGATTGCAATGAATCCTCCTGTCTTTTGCCTTGTGGTCGACGCATCGTGCGACATTCCGGCTTCTATGCTCAGCCATTTGCAGCTGCGCGTCTTACCTGTTCATGTATTCATTGGCCATGAAAAGCTGCTAGACCGCCGCAGCACCGCTGAAACACAGCTTTTTTACCGCGATGCTTTGAGCCTGTCTACGGCAGTGGCTGGCCGTTCAGAGCCGCTCAAGACCGAGGAAATGGTGGCCGCCATTGGCTCGGAGCTGGCGCTGCGTTTTGACGAACTGCTGGGCGTGTTTGTGGCATCGACACGCAGCGCCATTTACCAACGCGCGGTGGCCGCTGTGGCCAGAGCCCGCACCGTGAGCTACCCAATTCGCGCCAACGCAGGTAAATTGCAGCCCCTGCAAGTAGACTGCGTGGACAGCCAAGCCCTGTTTGCAGGCTATGGCGCACAGGTGATGGACTTGATGGACTGGGTCAACCAAGGCGCTGGTATTGGCAGCATCATTGAGCGCCAGCGCATTACCGCGCCCATGACCTATGCCTATATGGCGCCGGGCGATGTTTCGTTTATTTTGAAGCGTGCCAGCTTGAAAGGCGAAAAATCGGTAAGCGCTTTGGCTGGATTTGCTGCCAAGACACTGTCTATCACCCCCATCATTCGTGGCCACTTGGGGCAAACCGAGCCGGTGGGCCGCAAACTGGGCAAAGCCAAAGCCCGTTTGGCACTGGTCGAAATGGGGCAACGCATGCTGAACCAAGGCCTTTTGGTGTCTCAGCATATTTGCTTTTCATACAGCGGGGATTTAGACGACATTGCGGTGCTGCCTAGTTTTCAGGCGCTGCGCGAAAACGCCGCAAAACGCAATGTGCAGGTGCACTTGACCGACATGTCGATGACAGGCTCGGTCAATGTGGGGCCGGGGGCGCTGGTGCTTGGCGTGGTTGCCAAGCAGCACATGCCCGAAGCTTTATTGCAGCATTAAGCGCGTGCCTGAAGCGCTGCAATGCGCTCTTCAATGGGGGGATGGGTGCTGAACATTTTGCCCAAACCCCCCATGATGCCCATAGCGGCCATGCTTTTTGGCAGCTCTCCTGGGGCTAAACCGCCCAAACGCGCCAGAGCGGCTTGCATGCTGCGGCCTTGGCCCATGTAATTGGCAGCACCTGCGTCAGCCGAGAATTCGCGTTTACGGCTAAACCATGCCACGATGATGGCGGCCACAAAGCCAAGTAAAATATCCATCACGATGGTGGTAATCATGTAGCCCATGCCGGGGCCGTCGTTGGTGTTTTTAAGAACCACTTTGTCGACAAAGTAGCCGATGATGCGCGACAGGAACACCACAAAGGTGTTCATCACGCCCTGAATCAGGGCCATAGTCACCATGTCGCCGTTGGCAATGTGGGCTACTTCGTGGGCTATGACGGCTTCTACCTCTTCTTTAGTCATGCCTTGCAGCAGGCCAGTAGACACCGCCACTAAGGCGGAGTTTTTAAATGCGCCAGTAGCAAAGGCGTTGGGATCGCCTTCGTAGACCGCCACTTCGGGCATACCAATACCGGCTTTGTCGGCAAATTTGCGCACGGTGTCCACAATCCAAGCTTCGTCTTGGTTTTGCGGCGTTTCGATCACTTTCGCTCCGGTGCTCCACTTGGCCATGGGTTTGCTGATCAGCAGGGAGATGAACGAACCCGTAAAACCCACCACCAAGGCGTAGCCCATGAGCGTGGGAATATTCAGCCCATTCGCACCAATGAAGCGGTTAAGCCCCAACACGCTGGTCACAATACCCAAAACCACCATGATGGCGATGTTGGTAGCTAGAAATAGAAATACACGTTTCATACTTTGGCTTTCAAAAAATGGCGATGGCCATTGTGCGGGGCAGGAGGAATCACCCGCCCCATGCGCCGGATATTAGGGGGCTTGGGCGGAAAATCAAGGCTTTGCCAGCTATTTTTTAGGGGTATTCATTGCGCTCAAGACAATGCAAGCGCAGCTGCTGGCCGAAAAACCCGTGCGTCTGCATAAAACGCAGGCTCTGAATTGGCCGCCCACCAGCCGGGCACACCCAGCAAAGGCAAGGGCGCGAAGGGCTTGGGCACCAGATGCGTGCGGCACAGCCACTGCGCCATGTGCGCGTCTAAATTCACTACATTATCAATAGCAACAGATGACCGCATAACGCTGACAATGACCGATTTATATGGGGAAACCAATTTCTCAAGCACAGCGTGGCCAAAAACCAGCAACTGCGCCTCTTGCCACAGCGGCCGCAGGTCAACAAACAAAGTTTGCCAATCTTTGGCTACGAGTGCCCGCCACAGTGCATCGGGGCAGTGCAGCAAGGCGGCGCTTTCGTCAAACAGGGTGAGCGCGTCGCGCAGCGGCCCGCGCGTGCTGCGCACACCATTGGCGGCAATTTCGCCTGCTTGCAGCTGGTTGATACGGGTTTTGGTTAACGGAAACTGTAACCACACCAATCCATTAAAAAAATCATGTATGTCACCGCGAATGGGGCATTGTTTGCTATTGAATATGTAGTCTTCGTAATGTGCGCCAGCAGGCATGGCCGATTGGGGGACGAAGACGGGGCGCTGGGCTGCTGCGTGTCCACGGCCCTGTACGGCCACCATGGTGTTGAGTGCGCTGCAGGTGGGCAACCCGCTGGCTACTAAATCGGCCAAGTGGATAGCATTAGCCGCCCATGGCTGCCACCATGGGGCGCTCCAATTGTGTTGCGCCAGATCAACCAGCGCGGCCTGCTTCAAACCAAACGCCAAGGCAGTGCCTCGCCCGAGCGCAGGGGCTTGAGCTCGGTGTCGCCAAAGGGGTAGCTCTCGGGTGGCGTCCAGTTTTCACGCTTTAAAGTAATTGTGCCTGTATTGCGCGGCAGGCTATAAAAGTCTGCTCCAAAAAATGAAGCAAATCCTTCTAGTTTGTCTAATGCCCCGGCATTGTCAAAAGCCTCGGCATACATCTCTATGGCGGCGTGGGCGGTATAGCAACCCGCGCAGCCACTGGCGTGCTCTTTGAGGTGGGTGGGGTGGGGGGCGCTGTCAGTTCCCAAGAAAAATTGGGGCTTGCCGCTGGTGGCAGCCTTCACCAAGGCCACGCGGTGTTTCTCGCGCTTGAGCACGGGCAGGCAATAGTAATGTGGCCGCACACCGCCAATAAAAATGGCGTTGCGGTTGTAAAGCAGATGGTGTGCCGTAATGGTGGCGGCGGTGTACGCACCGGCCTGCGCCACATACTGCGCCGCGTCTTGCGTGGTGATGTGCTCAAACACGATTTTTAGCGCAGGGAAATCGCGGCGCAGGGGAATCAACTTGGTGTCGATGAACACGGCTTCGCGGTCAAACAAGTCAATGCTTGCATCAGTCACCTCGCCGTGAATCAAGAGCAGCATGCCCGCTTTTTGCATGGCCTCCAGCGTTTTGTAGGTCTTGGTGATGTCGCTCACTCCCGCATCGCTGTTGGTGGTAGCGCCCGCTGGGTAGAGCTTGGCGGCCACAATTCCCGCTTCTTTGGCACGGTAAATTTCCTCGGGCGGGGTGTTGTCGGTCAAATACAGGGTCATCAGCGGCTCAAAAGCCACACCCGCTGGCACAGCGGCCAAAATGCGTGATTTATATGCCAGCGCCAGCGCCGTGGTGGTCACGGGCGGCTTAAGGTTGGGCATGATGACGGCGCGGCCGAATTGCGCTGCGGTATGCGGTACTACCGCCTGCATAGCCGCACCATCGCGCACATGCAGATGCCAGTCGTCGGGGCGGGTGATGATGAGGGTTGAAACGTTGGTTGAGGTCATGCTTGGTATTGTATTTCTCTTAGCGGTCGACCATTACTTGGTCACTGCTGCGACTATTCGCGCAAGGTTAACTAGCGCATTTATTGTCAATGGGTTGGGTGGCGCGTGCAGCGGGTGACCTGATTTTTACTCCGCTCAATTTCGCTCTGGGCTGAGGGGTAGTCTTTCTGTGGACTACGCGAGAAAGTCGCTTGGTTTATTGGCTACCATTTGTACATCGCGAAAACCGCTGCGAAAAATCAGGTCACCCACTGCACGCTTGGGATGCTTGGTGTGGGGATGCTTGTCAAGACAGCTCTTGTATTTTCCACTCACAATAATGCAGCTTGAAATAGATGCTTAGTTCTGTGAATTGTAAAATATCAACCCAATGTCATTGTCATATGGTCACAGTGCGCTACGTTTTGTATAGTAAATGACACTCTACGAGTGGCGTGTCTGCGGTATTAAAACCTCAATGCGAGCATAGCCCGACAAAGCAATCTAGTCTATCAATGCGCCAAAATCTTCGACAAAAAGTCCTTGGTGCGCGGCTGGCGGTTCTCGGGGTGGTTAAAGAACTCGTCTTTGTTGCAGTCTTCCAAAATATTGCCACCGACGTCAATAAAGATCACGCGACTGGCCACTTTGCGGGCAAAGGCCATTTCTTGGGTGACCACCATCATGGTCATGCCTTCTTGCGCCAGTTTCACCATCACGTCCAGCACCTCGCCCACCATTTCAGGGTCTAGCGCCGAGGTAGGCTCGTCAAACAGCATCACAATCGGGTCCATAGAGAGCGCCCGTGCAATGGCCACGCGCTGCTGCTGGCCACCAGAGAGCTGGCCGGGGAACTTGTCTTTGTGCGCCATCAGGCCCACGCGCTCAAGCATTTTCAGGCCACGCTTCAAGGCCTCGTCTGGCGAGCGGCCAAGCACCTTCATTTGGGCAATAGTCAAATTCTCGGTCACGCTCAGGTGCGGAAACAGCTCAAAGTGCTGAAACACCATGCCCACCTTGGAGCGCAGCTTTGGCAGGTCAGTTTTAGGATCATGAATACCAATACCATCCACCCAAATTTCGCCTTTTTGCACGGGCTCTAGGGCATTGATGGTTTTAATCAAGGTAGATTTGCCTGAGCCTGATGGCCCGCACACCACCACTACCTCGCCTTTGTTGATATTGGTCGAGCAGTTGTTGAGCACTTGCACTTTGCCGTACCACTTGGATACATTTTTCATTTCAATCATGGTGTTCTCCTACAATTTTTGTCTGGGTTTAGCGGATGATGGCGATCTTGGCTTGCAGCTTTTTCACTGCATACGACAGCGCCATGCACAAGGCAAAGTAGCTCACGGCCGCAATGATGTACATCTCTTCTATCCGGCCATAAATTTTGCCCGCCGTCACAAAACCTTTGAGCAGGTCATACGCACCGATGGCATACACCAAGGAAGTGTCTTGGAACAAAATAATGGTTTGCGTGAGCAAAATTGGCAGCATATTGCGAAAAGCCTGCGGCAACACCACCAGTTTCATGTTTTGTCCATAAGTCATGCCCAGCGCCTGCCCGGCATGCACCTGCCCACGCGGAATCGACTGGATGCCCGCGCGCATGATCTCGCTGAAATACGCCGCTTCAAAAGCAATGAATGTCACCACCGCCGACAACTCCGCCCCAATCGGGCGACCGATTAAAAACGGAATCAGCAAGAAAAACCACAAAATCACCATCACTAGCGGAATGCTGCGCAAACCGTTGACATAAATGGTGGCTGGCAACATCAACCATTTTTTGCCCGACAGGCGCATGAGCGCTAGCACCGTGCCCAAGGCTAAGCCTCCCACAGTGGCAATCGCCGTGAGTTGCAAACTGAATAAAAATCCGTTCAGCACAAATTTGCTCAGGATTTCCCATGTGAGGAAACTGAAATCTAAATTAAACATGTCAGTGTCCTCCGCCCGTGCCGCCAGCGACAATGAAGCCTGGTACTTGTGCACGTTTTTCTATATAGGCCATCACACGGTTGATAGCAAATGCAGACAGTGCATACAACACCGTCACCGCCAAATACGCCTCCGTTGGCTTAGAAGTTTCTTCGCCCACTTGCATGGCATACATGGTGAGTTCAGCAATAGACACCGCAAAGGCCACCGACGAATTTTTTAGCAAATTCATCGACTCGCTGGTCAGCGGCGGCAAAATAATGCGAAACGCCATGGGCAAAAGCACATAGCGGTAGGTTTGAAAGGTGGTGAACCCCACGGCCATGCTGGCGTAGCGCTGCCCCTTCGGCAGTGCCTGTATACCAGCCCGCACCTGCTCGGCAATACGCGCTGAGGTGAAAAAACCCAGCGCGAACACCACCAAAACAAAGCCAGGAATCGACTTCATGGCCGGAAACATTTTAGGGATTACAAAATACCAGAGGAAGACCTGCACCAAGAGCGGGATGTTGCGAAACAACTCCACCCAACAGTTGGCAAAGCGCACCAACCAAGGGCTGTCTGGCAGGGTGCGCAGCGTGCCGATAATTGTCCCTATCACCATGGCCACCACCCATGCCGTGCCCGCCACTGCCAGCGTCCAGCCCCAAGCGTCAAACAGCCACTGCAAGTAGGTGCGCCCGCCCCCGTCGTCGTTGAGTAATACCGAAAAATCTAATGCCATGAACTGTCTCCACCTCGTTTGTTATGCGGTTTTGAGGATTGCTATGTGTTGCCAAGCAAAGCTGCTATCGACCATAAAGCAAAAACCCCGCCAAGGCAAGCACATGGCGGGGAGTGCAGGTGCAAAATGGCGCAATCTGCATGCATGAAAGTGCATGCGCCATGCCATTTTGTCTGCTTGTGCCTTATTTTTTGGCGTAAGACTCCATGGGATTTTCGTTGGGATTAGCCCATGCTTGCTTGGTGCTTTCGCTCACTGCATAACCCACCTTGGTGTTTTTTGGTGGAATGGCTTGAATGAACCATTTGTCCCAAAGCTTTGCGATTTCACCTGTCTTCATCAGTTCCTTAACAGTATCGTCGCCCACTTTCTTAAACGCGGCATCGTCTTTGCGCAGCATGATCGCAATCGGCTCAACGCTGAGCACCTCGCCTACAATTTTGAAGTCAGCAGGCGCTTTAGAGGTGGCGATATTGCCGGCCAAAATTGCACCGTCCATGACAAAAGCATCGGCACGGCCAGACTCGAGCAACAAAAAGCTCTCCGCATGGTCTTTGCCAAATACCTCTTTGAAGTCAACACCAGTAGCACGCTCATGCTTGCGCAACGTTTGAACCGAGGTCGTGCCAGTAGTGGTTGCAAGATTGCGTCCATTGAGCTGGTTCACACTGGTGATGCCAGAGTTAGATTTAACGGCCATGCGCACTTCTTCTACGAAAGTGGTGGGCAAAAAAGACACGTCTTTGAGGCGCGTGGCGTTGTTGGTGGTAGAACCACACTCCAGATCAACGGTACCGTTTTGCACCAATGGAATACGGTTTTGAGAAGTTACCGACTGGTATTTCACTTCTAGCTTGCGGCCAACGGCTTTTTCCACATTGGCAATGATGCGTTGGCATATTTCAATGTGGTAGCCGGTGTATTTGCCATCACCCAAAGTGTAGGAGAGTGCTCCCGATGAATCACGCACACCCATGGTGATCACACCAGAGGCTTTGACTTTGGCCAAAGTGTCATTGGCTTGGGCGTAAGACAGCGTCGATATGCCCATGGTTGCGGCCAATACAGCCAAGGCGATGGTTTGCTTTTTCATGAATACTCCAATTGTGTGAAAGCAGAAATAACGAAATGTAATTTTAGAAGTTTGGCTTTGCGGGTAAACCCGAAAAATCCATGCTTTGATATGCATTATTTGCATATTATCCAAGCTCAGAGCAATATCCGCGCCAACACCTTAAAACGGCACAACATCCGTAGGGTATTTCCAGAAGTCCCGCAACAGGTAGCTGACTGGCAAATTCAACGCGGTATTTTTAGGAGGGATTGGCAGCTTGAACCATTTGTCGTAAATGGTGTAAATTTCTCGGCTGTTGACTAAGCGCTTCATTTCTTCGTCAACCAAACGCTTGAACTCTGGGTCATTTTTTGACAGCATGATGGCCAATGGCTCAGTAGTCAAAAACTTGCCCACCACCTTCAGCGCCTTAGGGTCTGGGCGATTTGCCGCCAAGCCATACAACAGCACGTCGTCCATCACAAAGGCCTCGGCCTCGCCTTTTTCCACCATCTCAATGGCTTTTGCATGGTCAGCGGCTTGCAACACCGTCAAGCCCATCAAACGCTCTCGGTTGGCAGACTCGACTGCCTTCAACGGTGTTGTCCCTTTTGTTGACACGACCTTTTTGCCATTGAGTTCCTCTAGGCTGGTGTAAGGCGTATTGGCGCGCACCAAAAGCCGAGCACCCGTGATGAAATGGGGCACAGTAAAGGCTACTTTTTGACGGCGCTCCACATTGTTCGTGGTCGACCCGCACTCCATATCGGCCTTGCCCTCCTCTATAGCTGCAATACGGTTGGATGGTGTCACCATGATGTACTGCAACGGGGTATTTTTAGCCCCCATCTTTTTTCCCACTGCGGTTGCAATTTTGGTGCACAGGTCAACCGCATAGCCAACGGGATTTTTGTCACTATCTAGGTACGAAAATGGTACAGATGACTCGCGGTGCGCAATCACAATGCTGCCGCCCGCCTTGAGTCTGTCCGATACGGTGGCATGTGCCGCTGTAGCGCTGATAAAGGCTACGGCTATGACCAATGCGTATAAACGCGATGCGCGGGGGCTCATAGAGTGTCTCCAGTTGTAGGGTGAAATGGTTTGAATAGTCGGACTAGGCTTGTGCTACGGCTGGCATCGGTTGTGTCAGTTTTTCGGGTACCAAAAGTGCCTCCATCTGGGCGCGTGACATGATGCCCAGTTTTTCTGCCACTTCATCAATAGGCAAACCAGTTGCCATCGCAGTTTTAGCAATTAGAGCTGATTTTTCATAGCCAATGATGGGGTTGAGTGCCGTAACCAAGGTGATGGACTCCCGGACACGCTTGGCCAATAGCTCGCGATTGGCTTCAATTCCCGCCACACAGTTGACTTGCAAAGTGATACACGCCTGACTCAAGTGCGTGATGCTCTTGAACAAGCTCCATCCCATGATGGGCTCGAACGCATTGAGCTGTAGTTGCCCCGCCTCAGAGGCCATTGTGACGGTGATGTCGTTGCCAATCACTTCAAACGCCACTTGGTTCATCACCTCAGGGATCACGGGGTTGACTTTGCCGGGCATGATGGAAGAACCTGCTTGGCGCGCAGGTAATTTAATGTCGCCAAAACCAGCTTGAGGACCGCTAGAGAGTAGGCGTAAATCATTGCAGATTTTGCTGAGTTTGCAGGCAATGCGCTTGAGGACTCCTGACAACTGCACAAATGCACCCGTATCTTGCGTTGCTTCGATCAGATTTGCTGCTTTGACCACTGGAATTTTGCTTTCTTCTGCCAAATAGCGGCATGCCAAGTCGGCATACCCCGCTGGTGCATTGATACCGGTGCCTATGGCTGTTGCGCCCAAATTGA
>JANOYR010000291.1:0-22105 GCA_031428975.1 Polaromonas sp.
TCTTTAGATTCTGCAAGGCGCGCATCAAAGTTGAGCGGAGAAAAACCAGCATCTTTGACAAATACGCCGCTTCCTTGCCGTGAATCGACCAGTCCAATCGATTTCAAGCGAGATACCGCTTCGCGAACAACCGTTCGACTAACCGAAAATTGCAGGGCTAGTGCAGCCTCTGTAGGCAATTTATTGCCAACAGTGAGCCTACCCGATCGGATTTCAGCAGACAAAGCATCTGCAACTTGATCAGACAAGTGAACGGTAGGTGATACGGATTGAAAACGACTGACCATGAATTTGTGTAAATGAGTTTTGTAACTTTAACCGAATATAGGGCTGCGGCAACCCGTTGAAAAGCGACTGGTACGGCGCTTAGTGTACGAAACAGCAGTATTCAACGCAACTGAATGTGATGTATGGGCTGAATAACTATTTGGCAATGAAACGTAGGCATCATTTGATAGAATACGCTGGCTTGGAGAGAGTCTTGTAAAAGAGGCCGCCGAAGGCGCAGTGGACACCGCTACAGCGGATTTGCAAACGCTCAGGTACAAAGGACAGGCGAGACACAATTCTGTTGGAGAGAGGCTGGCCATGGAGTCAGTCCACCGAAGGGGCAAGGCGCGCGAATTTTCGCAGCGTTGAATCTCTCAGGTAAAGCGGACAACGGGATTCCACGGCGACGCAGCTTGGCGTAGCCGTTTTATTGGAGTCTTGCCCTTATATGTCTGATGTTTCTACTGTCCCCCTGCACACCACCCCACTCTATGCATTGCACCTCGAATTAGGGGCAAAAATGGTGCCCTTTGCTGGCTACTCTATGCCAGTGCAATACCCCGCAGGCCTGATGGCCGAACACCTGCACACCCGCACTGCGGCAGGACTTTTTGACGTGTCCCACATGGGGCAATTGCGTCTGGTGGGTGCAGACGCCGCCGCCGCCTTCGAGTCGCTCATGCCTGTAGATGTGATCGACCTGCCCGTCGGCAAGCAGCGCTATGGCCTGCTCACCAACGACGAAGGCGCGATTCTTGACGATTTGATGTTTACCAACACAGGCGCTGACTTGTTTGTCATTGCCAACGGTGCTTGCAAGGCGGCAGATATCGCCCACATTCAACAGCATATTGGAAACCGCTGCGAGGTCAAGCCCATGCCAGACCACGGGTTGCTAGCGCTCCAAGGCCCGCTTGCGGTCAAAGCTTTGTCGCGCTTGTTGCCCAGCGTTGAACAACTGGTGTTCATGACGGGGGCTGCATTTAATTGGAACGGTGTGCCACTGTTCATTACCCGCAGCGGCTACACAGGGGAAGATGGTTTTGAAATTTCTGTGCCCAATGCGCAAGCCGACTCGCTCGCGCGCGCCCTGCTGGCCCAACCCGAGGTCAAGCCCATTGGCCTTGGGGCGCGCAATTCGCTGCGACTGGAGGCTGGGCTGTGCCTGTATGGCCAAGACATTGACACGACGACCACCCCCGTGGAGGCGAATCTGCTTTGGGCGATGCAAAAAGTGCGGCGCACTGGTGGTGCGCGCGCAGGTGGATTTTTAGGCGCTACTAAAATACTAGCGCAATATGACGCTATGACAGCGACATCTGGCATAAAAACCTTAAAAAAACGGGTAGGACTGGTAGCGCAAGAGCGCATACCTGTGCGCGAGGGCGTGGCATTATGTACCGCGCAGGGCGCACCCGTTGGTACGGTGACCAGTGGCCTCTTGGGGCCCTCGGTCAATGTACCGATTGCCATGGGCTATGTGTCGCCCGAATGTGCTGCCATTGGCACACTGCTGCACGCCATGGTGCGCGGCAAACCAGTGCCCATGCTGGTGAGCGCCATGCCGTTTGTGCCCAACCGCTATTTCCGAGGCCCAGCGGCCTGAGTATCATTTCATAACAAACCCCTTTCATTTCATTTTTTAGGAGAAAAACCATGGCAAGACAATTCACCGAAGACCACGAATGGCTCGACGTATCGGGCGGCATCGCCACCGTGGGCATTACCCAGCATGCGCAAGATGCGTTGGGTGATGTCGTCTTTGTAGACCTGCCCGAAGTGGGCAAAAGCTACGCCGCCAAAGAGGTAGCTGGCGTGGTCGAAAGCGTGAAAGCCGCAGCGGATGTGTACATGCCCGTCAGCGGTGAGGTCACGGAAGTCAACGAAGCCCTGCGCGCAGACCCGTCGCTGGCCAATTCTGACCCCGCAGGCGCTGGCTGGTTCTTCAAAGTCAAGCTCTCAGATGCTTCGCAACTAGCAGCGTTGATGGACGAGACCAGTTACAGCGCGTTTGAAAAGAACGCTTAAATTTTCAAGAGACTCACCCATGCTCATGCAATCCGCCCTCCCATTGATGGACCTCGAAAATAACAGCGAGTTCATCGCACGCCATATTGGCATCGACGAAACCGCGGAGCAGCATATGCTCAGCGTGGTGGGCGCTGCCTCGCGGCGTGCGCTGATTGAGGCCATTGTGCCGCGCAGCATTGCGCGCAGCGCGGGCATGGTGCTGCCCCAGCCGATTACCGAGGCTGCGGCATTGGCAGAAATGAAGGCGATTGCATCGCAAAACAAAGTGCTTAAAAGCTTCATCGGACAGGGCTATTACGACTGCCACACCCCTGGTGTGATTTTGCGAAATATTTTGGAAAATCCCGCTTGGTACACCGCTTACACGCCCTACCAAGCCGAAATCAGCCAAGGCCGCATGGAGGCGTTGATTAATTTTCAAACCATGGTGTGTGACTTGACCGGCATGCCCATGGCCAATGCGTCGATGCTTGACGAAGCCACCGCAGCAGCGGAGGCCATGACACTGGCCAAGCGCAGCGTCAAAGCCAAAGGCCATGTCTGCATTGTGGCGGGCGATGCACATCCGCAGACCATTGAAGTGATGCAAACCCGTGCTGCGCCATTGGGCATTGCTATCAAAACCGCTAATTCTGCACAAGAGTGGGCACAGCTGCTCGCTGGCGATGATTATTTTGCAGTGCTCGACCAATACCCCTCCACCAGTGGCCGTATAGACGACCTAAGCGCCGACGTGGCGCTTGTGCAAGCCAAGGGGGCTGCTTACATGGTTGCAACCGACCTGCTGGCTTTGACCCTTCTCAAGCCACCCGGCGAGTTTGGCGCAGATATTGTGGTGGGCAGCAGCCAGCGCTTTGGCATGCCGCTGTGCAATGGCGGGCCACATGCAGCATTTTTAGCCTGTAAGGATGCGCACAAGCGCTCGATGCCGGGCCGTTTGGTGGGGGTTAGCGTGGATGCGCACGGAAATCCCGCTTACCGCCTAGCCCTACAAACCCGCGAACAGCACATTCGCCGAGAAAAAGCCACTTCCAATATTTGCACCGCACAAGTCCTGCCCGCCGTGGTAGCCAGCATGTACGCGGTATACCATGGGCCCCAAGGACTCAAGCGCATTGCGCAGCGCGTGGCCAGCTACACCGCTATTTTGGCCAAGGGTTTGGAGCAATTGGGCATTGACTTTGGAACGCACAGCAGTGGTTTTGACACCCTTTGTTTGCACACAAAAAATGCTACTAACTCAATAGCTGAAAAAGCACTACTAGTCAACGTAAACCTTCGAAAAGCATGGGAAGAATACACCCTTATTTCGCTCAATGAAACCACCACCCGTGCCGATATTGAGCTGCTTTGGACCGTGTTTGCCAACGGCAAGGCCATCCCTGATTTTGCGCCATTTGAAAAAGGCATCGAACCATTGATTCCCTACGACCTGCGCCGTACCAGCCCATTTTTGACCCACCCCGTATTCAACACCCACCACTCTGAAACGGCGATGCTGCGCTATATCCGCAGCCTGTCGGACAAAGATTTGGCGCTAGACCGCACCATGATTCCGCTGGGCTCTTGCACCATGAAACTCAACGCCACCAGTGAGATGATCCCCATCACTTGGCCCGAGTTCGCCAACATCCACCCCTTTGCACCCGCCAACCAACGTGAGGGCTACACCCTGCTTGACGCGCAATTGCGCGGCTGGCTCTGCCAAGCCACAGGCTACGCAGGTATCAGCTTACAACCCAATGCGGGCTCGCAAGGTGAATACGCGGGATTGCTCGTCATCAAGGCTTTTCACGCATCGCGGGGTGAGGCGCATCGCAATATTTGCGTGATTCCGTCCAGCGCCCACGGCACCAACCCTGCCAGCGCCCAAATGGTCGGCATGACCGTGGTGGTGACCCAGTGCGACGACATGGGCAACGTGGATATGGCGGACTTGAAAGCCAAATGCGAGCAACACAGCGCCAATTTAGCGGCGGTGATGATCACCTACCCCAGCACCCACGGTGTGTTTGAAACCAGTGTGAAAGAGCTTTGCGCATTGGTACACAGCCATGGCGGGCGTGTGTATGTGGACGGTGCCAACATGAACGCGCTGGTGGGCGTCGCCGCGCCGGGCGAATTTGGTGGCGATGTATCGCACCTGAATTTGCACAAAACCTTTTGCATCCCCCATGGCGGAGGCGGGCCGGGCGTAGGCCCCGTGTGTGTGGTGGCTGATCTGGTGCCATTTTTGCCTGGCCATGCCACTGGAGGTATACCAGTCAACGGAGTTGGCGCGGTATCGGCAGCGCCGCTGGGCAATGCGGCTGTCTTGCCAATTAGCTGGATGTATTGCCGCATGATGGGTGCAGAGGGCTTAAAGTCGGCCACCGAAATCTCTATTTTGAGCGCCAATTACATCAGCAAGCGCTTAGCCGGCCACTACCCTACCCTGTACGCCAGCGCAGAAGGCTATGTTGCACACGAATGTATTTTAGATGTGCGCCAGCTCAAAGACAGCTGTGGCGTTGGCGCTGAAGACGTGGCCAAGCGCCTAATGGACTACGGTTTTCATGCGCCCACTTTAAGTTTTCCAGTAGCAGGGACACTGATGGTTGAGCCCACCGAAAGCGAACATCTGGAAGAGCTAGACCGCTTTATTGATGCCATGATCGCTATTCGAGGCGAGATTGCACAGATTGAAAATGGCCATTGGCCACAAGACGACAACCCGCTCAAACATGCGCCGCACACCGCGCAGTCCGTCATTGCCGATGGCTGGGCGCATGCCTACAGTCGCCAAACGGGCGCTGCGGTTTTAAATGCCAAAACCCATGTCAAATACTGGCCCACCGTAGGGCGACTCGACAACGTGTACGGCGACCGTAACCTGATGTGCGCCTGCATCCCTGTGAGCGACTACGCATGAACGAGCGCTTAAACAGGCGCAAGATGGGTATCACCTACTCTTTGTGTATGGCTGGAATGGTGTGGGTGCTGGCAACAGCATCTATGGCGCAATCCTCAGCAGCCATGGTCAGCTTAGAAGTCGCCCGCCAAGCGCTAGACACATCCACGGCATGGGTGATCGACATACGTGAGCCCAGCGAACACGCCACTGGCGTAGCCAAAGGGGCTAAGCTCATTCCCATGAGTCAGCTGAACCAGCGCATTTCTGAAATCCCCAAGGTCAATAGCCAGCCCGTGCTTTTAATCTGTAACACCCAAAACCGCTCATCTAAAGTGGCAGAGCAGCTCAGAGCTGCAGGCTATGGCCATGTCAGCTACGTCAACCAAGGCATGAGCCAATGGGCCGCACGCGGCTGGCCCATGGTCAAACCCGGCGCCCATTGATATGGCCGCAACATCTTTGGAGTTTTCAGTACAGCGGGTGAACTACAGCAACGCCCGCGACAGTGCCGCCCTGTGCGTTATGCTCAATATGTACGCCCAAGACCCCATGGGTGGCAGCGCGGCACTTGCGCCTGATGCACTATTACGGCTATGCCAAGATTTGGCGCAACGCAGCTTTGCATTTAGTTTTTTGGCATGGCGATTGGATCAGCCCATTGGTTTGGTCAACTGCTTTGAAGCCTACTCCACCTTCAAGGCTCGCCCATTGGTCAATATCCACGACATAGCTGTACACCCCAGCGCACGCGGAATGGGCGTAGGGCACGCCCTACTTCAAGCCGTACTAGCCGAAGCACTACAGCGCGGCGCATGCAAACTCACTTTGGAAGTGCTCTCGGGCAACGCTGTGGCTCACAAAAGCTACGAACGCTTTGGCTTTACAGGCTACCAACTCGATCCAGCGACTGGGCATGCGGTGTTTTTACAAAAGCTGCTCTGAACTGGCCGGCTTCATATCGACAAAGCCCGGTTACGCCGCAGCATTTGTAGCGCAACAATATGCGGCAAGCCTGAAATGCGTCATTTTGAATGCTTTAGCACTCGAAGTATTGATCGCTAGTTTCAAAATACACCATTAAAGTTTAAGGGTATTCGTTAGCTGCGAAATGTGACGAAGGCAACGAATTCTTGTTACATTGAAGTTGTGAATTGATCTGCATAGAGACGGCGATTGCTGTACAAAAACGAGGATTCAAACATGACAATATTACAAAATATGTGGGCTCGAGTTGTGTGCTGGAGCTTTTTTGCATTGTCTTTGGCCAGTTGCGGGAGCGGCAACGCATTGTCCGTCGTAAGCCTAATCTCGGCATCAGATCCCCAGCATTATGCTGCTTTGGGCACTTTATCGGGGGCTACTGTGTCGGTGTATGAGGCCAGTCAAATCTCCACCCCTTTGGTTACCGCTACTACGGCCAGTGATGGCAAATTCAAAATCGAACTGCCCCCTGCTGGTATCTCCGCAGGCTCGCAGCCCTTGTATTTGATTCAAGTAACTGGCGGTATTGATTTAGATGCTAACGACGATGGTATTTTAGACACTACACCCACGCCAAACAAGGGCACGATTTACGCCATCGCCGATCGCAACATGATCGAAAAGGGCAAAATCAATGTAACCCCCTTGTCCGACATGCTTTACAGATTGATTGGACAAGGCTTGGACACGATGTCCACAGGCGAGGCCTTGTCCGAAATGGCGCGGCTTACAGCTGTGTTGCTCAAGTCAACGCCCGCTAATACTGCCACGCATGGCGATATCAACGGCGATGGCAAAGTGGATTATTTAGATGTGCTGGCGTTTTTGCCGCATCAGACTGACCACCGCGGTCGTCTACAACATGATTTCTCACGCTATTTTTCGCCTATCGACACTGAAGTAGGGGGCACTACCCTCATCAACAAATACCATGCGGGCGATGCCGACATAACCCAAGCTATTCGCGATGTGTATTTTGATTTGGAACACCAAAAACCCTATAGCAATACACCAGAGGTCAAATCGTCATACCGCATCCGCGTGTCGGTGCATGGTGGCGGGCAAGTCACGAGCGATTTGTTGACCAAACCACTCACTACCGACGACGAAGGCGTTTCTATTGAGTTGCCGCGCGACGCTACAAAATTAGAAAGTTTTGCAGCGGTGGCTACAGACCCTGAATACCGATTCCACTCATGGTCTGGCTGCACCAAGGTACTTGGCTTAATTTGCCAAGCCGCTCGTATAGAAGACCAATCCATTCGTGCCTTGTTTGAACTCAAAGCGCCAGTCATCCAAGAAGGCATCAAGTCTTTTGATGCGGTGATTCCAGAGGCGGGCAAAACTGGCGTGCGTTTTGATGGCAACAAAGTGAGCTTTGTGACCAAAGATGCAGCGCTAATCACGAAACTCATGGCCGTTGTGGTGGATTCCGCAGTGGCAACCGGTGTTATCGATATACCACTGCTCAAAGTCCTCTCTATAGTCAGTAGAACAGACACATTGGGCGTATTGACCGCCGTTTTCACCTTCAAAGAAGTGGCGCCGCACGAGGTGTTTTCTCGCTTTAGCGCCATTGCCGAGGAAAAACCCTTTAGCTTTGACGATGTGCGTGGAGTGACAGTGGCTGCAGGAGTGACCGCTGCACACGGCGGTCCTGCTTCATCGGTGGTCAATCAGCCCAAACCATTGGTAAATTTTGCTGATACTGTGTCCAGCAGTTCTGTGCTGACGACGCCAACCATCAGCGGTAGCCCCACCTATTTCATTGCAAAAAATACGGCTAACCTATGCAAGGTATACACCGACGACGGTGTGGCTTTTGAAAACCTGCGCGAGGCCTTTATAGCAACGCCCAAGACTGCACCGTTTACAGAAGCTGCACTTTCTTCCTGCACTGGCATTTCTGCCGTTAAATTACCGCTGGCCTTGCAAGTGCTCAGCGCTGGGGCGGGTGAAACATTACTCAAAACAGGAACTGCAACTAACACGCTAGCATTAGGCCTTGATTGGGCGGTGGCCATCAACTGGGCAGAAATTGAAGGCCAGTGCCGCGCCTACGCCAAAAATCCCGCAAGTTCCGCTGCGCTCACAGCTGCCTTCAATGCAGATCCTAAAGCCTTCCCATTTACCAATGCCGATTTGAGCGATTGCGCTACACGCGGTTTGTCTACTGTGGCTAGTTTAGGCACGCTGCTCACTGACTTTGACACCGACACCTTGAATCTGCTGGCTAAAGGAACCACCAACAACACAGGTACATTGGTTGCAGGCCTGAGCACCAAAGAGGCGCTAGCGCAGCGTAATAAATCATCAAAAGCTCAGCAGCAAACCATGCTGGCTAAAGGTAATACGCCAGCAACACAAAAAACACCTACCAAAGAAGTATGGCTGATGGGCATTGGCCGTGCTTTTGATCTTGGTGATGGCATGTACATGACCGACAGGGCGGATGGCCAGCCCGGGCTTCGCTTGTTGTCGATGACCGACGTGCGCCGCGTAGCCAGTGCGGATGCGTACAACAGCTCGTTGCGCGATTGTGGACTGAAAGGAAACCAAGCCAGTTGCAGCTATGTGCGTCAAGTTGATTTGGAAAAGCGCGGTTTGATGCAAGCCAGCGTGCCGTTTTCGGCGCCACTGGGCGCATCTTTTGCAGGTGAATACAAGCTGGGTAAAGTCAAAATACCTTACAGCGGGCGCATCTCTTTTGCCACTAATCTGAGCGTGACCAGCAGTGCTTGGTTTGAAAAACTGGGTGGTTTGATACCTTTCAAGGTCTCTACTGCACTGGCCTTCAATGCCAACCCTGAGCTAGGCTTAAATGTTGCGGTGGGTGATTCTGCTGCTGCCAAAGCCAAATCAGCCGAAAAGAAGAAAGACCCAAAATTCAAGAAGAAAAATGTAAAGAAGAAAAAGTCGAAAAACAAAGGCGATTGGTCGCAAAAAATCATCTCTGTCGATATGAGCCGATTCTTAGGCCCAGCCGGCGCTGTGTTTGACTTGAACTTTATCGTCAGTGTGGGGGTAGAGAGTTCGGGTGAAATGAATTTGGAAGTTAAAGCAGGCGTAGACCACCAAACCAAGTGGGACATGTACTTGCACGTACGTTGTGAATTCGTCGTTATTTGTGGCAAAAAAATCAAATCAAATCTCAATTCGTCCACTGAGCCTTATATAAATGCAACACTCAACGGCGAGGCTGAAGTTGCGCCTTATGCGAATTTGGCTTTCAGAGCTGGTGTGCGTTATGTGTTGCCCAATACGCTACAGGTACATGCGCGGCAGAAATTTGTGCTCGCTCTAGAGGGAGAAACCAACATGTCATGGACTGGAAGCAAAGGCTTTTGTGCCAACGAACCTGCCCTTTCGTTGACCGGCTCTATTGGTGTGGAAGTCTTTGGCCTAGTTACTGGCGATGACTGGCCATTCCCCTTTAATAAGTTTGGCTTATACAATAAGTGGGAATTCATAGATTACGAAAAAGAGCTGTTTTCTTTCCCGAAAAGCGACAATGAAGTGCCTAAGAAATGCTAGCTTTATTGAAAAAAATCGAATCACTAAAATATAAGCTTATAAGAAGCTAGCTTTCGATGCCCTAGCAAAACAGTCAAATTCGGTTTATAATCAAATGCTTTATAAAATATGGCGTGGCAAGTATGCACCAATCGTGGTGCCCGGCTGCCGCAACTAACATTAGGATAGATCATGAAAGAAGGCATTCACCCCAATTACCGCGAAGTGTGTTTTCAAGACTTGAGCAATGGCTTTAAGTTTGTGACACGTTCTTGCGCTAATGCCAAAGACAAAATCACGATGGAAGACGGTCGCGAACTGCCGCTGTACAAACTGGATACTTCCAGCGAAACCCATCCTTTCTACACCGGCACACAAAAATCTGTGGACACCATGGGCGGCCGCGTGGAGAAATTCCGCAACAAGTTTGCCAACGCTGGTGTGGCCAAAAAGCCTGTGGCCGCTGTGCCAGCGCCCGCTGCTGCATAAGTTCAGTCGCTAGCTTCATCAGGGCAGCCGGGCAACCGTGCTGCCCTTTGTTTTTTTAAGCTGTGTCGATTTTTTAAAACCATCCACTCCTTCTGTGTCTTACAACGCTGCACATTTGGCAAAACCCCCTACCCCCGCCATCGTCACAGAGGCTGGGGTCAAACGCTTGCCGCGTTGGGCTTTACTTCTCCTGTGTGTCGCCTATGTTTTGCCGGGCTTCATAGGCCGAGAGCCTTGGAAAAGTACCGACATGGCAGCCTTTGGCCTGATGCGAGAGTTAGCTCTTGGCCAAACGTCTTGGTGGTTTCCTACGCTGCTAGGTATGGCACCCGAGTTGCCCGCGCTGCTGCCTTACTGGATAGGTGCACTCGCCATTAAAGTAGCCCCCGCTTGGATTCCAATCGATTTTGCCGCCCGAATTCCCTTTGGGATCTTATTGGCCTTGACCTTAACTGCCACATGGTACGGCGTGTATTATCTTGCGCGTCGCCCCTTGGCTCAACCTGTTCCATTTGCTTTTGGTGGCGAGGCCAAACCCGTTGGATATGCGCGTGCAGTGGCAGACGGGGCTCTGCTGGCGCTCATAGCGATGCTGGGTTTGGCCCAAATGGGCCACGAAACCAGCCATTCTTCGCTGCAACTGGTCTGCACGGCCTTGCTTTTTTATGGATTAGCGGCTTGCGCCTACCACAGAATATTGCCCTTGGTAGCGCTTTCGCTTGCGGTGCTTGGTTTGGCGCTTAGTGGTGCTGCAACACTTGGTTTAGTCATGTGCCTGTGCAGTAGCGCACTGTTGTTGTTGCACACGCCTGAGGCGGTCAGTCAAGAGGTCAAGGGCTACCACTTTCGGCATTTGCGTTGGGTTGCGCTTTGGGTGGCATTGTTGGGCTGCAGTGCTTTTAGTTTGGCCCTCAAACTGAACTTAGCGACCGCAGAGTACTCCGGCAGTTGGAGCCAAATGGCGAGCTACCTGACTAAAAATGCGAAAGACTGGCGACTTTTGGTGTGGTTTAGCTGGCCTGCTTGGCCTTTGGCTATTGTGGCGCTGGTGCGTTGGCGTGCCTACTGGCGCAGTCTGCATATTGCTTTGCCGATGCTGATGGCCTGTGTTGCGCTGGTTGCATCGCTTTTAGTCCCCTCGCAAGACCGCGCCCTGCTTTTAGCGCTGCCTGCACTGGCGGCATTGGCTGCTTTTGCCCTGCCTACCATGCACCGCAGCGTAAGCGCTGTCATTGATTGGTTCACACTGTTGTTTTTCACGGGATGTGCCTTGGTCATCTGGGTGGTGTGGCTGTCGATGCAAACCGGTTTTCCTGCGCAGCCCGCGCTGAATGTGCGCCGCCTAGCCCCCGGATTTGAAGCCCATTTTTCATGGCTGGTTTTTGGCATGGCATTTGCTGCCAGTCTGGCGTGGCTGTGTTTGGTGCGCTGGCGGGTAGCGCGCCACCGCCATGAAGTTTGGAAAAGCCTCGCATTGCCTGCTGGGGGGGCTGTTTTGAGCTGGTTTCTATTAACAACTTTGTGGATGCCACTGCTGGATTTTGCACGGAGCTATGCGCCATTGGTGCGCTCGGTGGCCCAGCGCATAGGGCCACAGCCCTGCGTGCATGCCTACGGATTAACGCGCGGCCAGGCGGCAGCTTTTGCCTTTCACGGACCGATGGCGCTCAAAACAACGGACACTGCTGACCGCTGTCCATGGTTGATTGTGGATGCCGATGCGATATCCAGTATGCACAACGCCATCCATCTGACCGATTGGGTGCTGCGCGGTACGATTCGCCGTCCTTCCGACGACAACGAAGATGTGTTGATTTTTCAGCGCAAAGCGCCGTGACTCCACTGCTGCCAGCATTGCCTAGCCTCCAAAGCGAGTGGAAAACCACGGCACAACACGCTGGCACAGTTTTTATCGGCCAGTTAGCGGTGATGGCTTTTGGCATCACCGATGCCCTTGTCACGGGCAGGTACAGCGACCATGCTTTGGCTGCGCTGTCGATCGCTTCATCAATTTATATCAGCGTTTATGTCTCGCTGATGGGGGTGTTGCAGTCTTTGTTGCCTGTATACGCCGAACTTCACGGCGGCCAAAAACACGCAGTGTTAGGCGCATATGTTCGCCAATCGGTGTATCTGGCAATCGCTTTAATTGCCATTGGCATGTTGGTGATGCTCAACCCAGCGCCGATGCTGGCTTGGGCCGACGTACCACCCGATATCCGGCCAGAGATTGTGTCGTATATGCGTGTGTTGGCTTGGGCTTTGTTGCCTTCGGTAGGTTTTCGGATGTATTCCTCACTGAATCAGGCTCTGGGCAAGCCGCTTTTGGTTACTTGGCTTCAGGTCGGTTCACTTGCTGTAAAAATTCCGCTCACAGTTTGGCTGTGTTTTGGCGGTGCTGGGGTGTCGCCCATGGGCGTGGTAGGTTGTGCGTGGGCTACTTTTTGTGTCAACTGGATGATGCTACTTTTGGCATTTTTGATGCTACGAACACAGCCTCTGTATGCGCCACTTGCGCTTTTTAAGGCCATAGAACGCCCGAATTGGCCTTTGATTGGCCGCTTCACCAGAGTTGGTTTGCCTGGTGGTTTGGCCTATTTAGTGGAGATTACCTCGTTCACGCTCATGGCCTTGTTCATTGCCCGAATGGGGGTTTTACCGTCTGCTGCCCACCAAATTGCATCCAATGTCACGGGTAGTATGTTTATGGCGCCGCTGTCACTGGGCGTGGCCTACAGCGCGCGTTGCTCTTACTGGATAGGCGCTGGCCAACCGCTTTTGGCCGTGCGCGTGGCACGCATGGGGATTGCAACCACCATGGCTTGGTGCGCTGCCGTTGCCCTGCTCTGCGCAGCTTTTGCCGCTCAGATAGCCAGTCTGTACTCTCCCAACCCAGAAGTGGTAGCGCTAGGCGCTGCTCTGCTGGTGTGGATTGCGCTTTACCACGCGGCTGACGGCACACAAACTATTTGTGCATTTTTGCTGCGCTCATGGGGGGTTACGCTCACGCCCCTCGTGGTCTACACCGTGCTTTTATGGGGTGTCGGGCTGTGGGGTGGCTATTTGCTGGCTTACCAAGGCATTGGCGGCTTTGTTGCCATGCACACACCACAGGCTTTTTGGATAGCGGGCACTGTGGCGATCACGGCTGTGGCGGTGATTTTTCTGGGTATCTTTTTGTACGCCACCAGACCCGCTGGAGCTATTGGGCACAGCTAAGCGATTTCAGTCTTTTTCAAAGGCCGAATTTTTTAGATCAAGCCAATGCTTTTTTGGGCGGTAAGGTGTGCACCAAAATGCGCTTCATCACCGTCAGGTATTGCTTGAATAAGCTGCCGGTGTTGTAGAACAGGCCATACTTTTTGCACAGGGCTTGAATTTGCGGGGCCACTTGCGGATAACGGTGAGCGGGCATATCTGGGAACAGGTGGTGTTCGATTTGATGGCTAAGGTGGCCGGTCATGGTGTGGAACAGGCGGCCGCCGGTGAGGTTGCTGGAGCCTGCGAGTTGGCGCAGATACCAATCGCCTCGGGTCTCGTTGCGCGTATCTTCCTCGCGGTACATCGCCACGCCTTCGGTGAAGTGGCCGCAAAAGATCACCACATACGTCCAGAGATTGCGGATCAAATTAGCGCAGAAATTCCCAGCGAGCACGCGCGGGGCGCTCCACAGCGCCAGCGCGGGAAACAACACATAGTCTTTAAACCATACCTTGCCCACTTTCGTGAGGAAGCGCTTCACGCGCCCTTTGAATTCTTCTTTCGGCATGGCACCGTGGGTGTAGCGGCCAATCTCCAGATCGTGTGAGCCTACGCCATACTGAAAACCCATGGCGAGTAGCAAATTGGCAATCGGCTGAAACCAATGTCTGGGCTTCCAGCGCTGGGCATCCGTCAGGCGCAGCAGGGAGTAACCCAGATCACGGTCCTTGCCCAATATGTTGGTGTAAGTGTGGTGCATGACATTGTGTGAATGGCGCCATTGCTCGCCATCGCAGGCAATATCCCACTCAAACTTCTGCGAATTCAGTGTGGGGTCACCTGTCCAGTCGTATTGGCCATGCATCACATTGTGGCCAATTTCCATGTTGTCCAAAATCTTGGCATTTGCCAAAGCCAACACGCCCGCCACCCAGCTCACAGGACCGAGGCCAAAATGCAGCAGAGCGCGGCCGCCGATTTCGCTGGCGCGGCTGATACGGATCATGTGGCGAATGTGATCGACATCCGCTTGGCCGAGCGTGTTCATCACGCTGACGCGGATTGCATCGACTTCGCGTTCAAATGCATCGACTTGGGCACGGCTTAAATGGGTGGGTTGGGCAAAGCTCATGAAGGCTCCTTGGCTAAGTTAAATGAGGTGGGGTGAATAGATCGAGAGGTTTTAGACTGCGGACAAATCCAGCGCCACGTCAGACCGCGCGGCGCTGATGCACAAGCGGATCAGTTCGTTGGGGGCACTGGAAAGATCGCCTGTCTGCAAGTTTTGCACCGTGCCGCTCAGCTTGGTGCATTGGCAGCTGCGGCAAATGCCGATTCGGCAGCCATGCTTGGGAGCGAGGCCGTTTTGCTCGGCTTGCATGAGTAAAGGCGCGGTTCCCCGTGTGGTGAATTGCTGGCCACTGCCCGCAATCGAGATGGAGACGGGCGTGCCAGCCTGCTCGGTGGGCAAGATGGTGTAAGCCACGAAGCGCTCGCTGTGCAAGGACTGCGAGATGCCCGATACCTGCCAATGCGTATGCATTGCGTCCATCCAAGCACCGGGCCCACACATCCAGGTGCTGCGCTCAGCCAAATCGGGCACGGCGGCGTGCAAAGCATCAGGGCTGAGCCGCCCAGCTGCGGCTGTAAAGTGTTGCACCAAGCGCAGATTAGGAAAATTCGCGTGCAAAGAAGCCAGCGCAGACGCGAAAATCTGCTCTTGCGGGCTGCGGCAGGCGTGCACAAACACCACATCGCCAGAATAGCCACGCACCTGTAGATCGCGCAGCATTGCGATCACCGGCGTGATGCCGCTGCCAGCGCTGAGTAGCAAGATTTTGTCGGGTAGTACGTCAGGCAACACGAATTCGCCCATGGCTTGGCTGATCGTCAGCACCGCGCCAGCTTTGAGCCGCCCATGCAAGTACCCAGATACCAAACCGCCCGGCTGGCGCTTGACGGTGATGGCCAAGAGGCGCGCGCCCGGGCGGGAAGAAAGGCTATAAACACGCGATTCGCGCCGCCCATTGATTTCGACCTGCACACGGATGAATTGCCCTGCTGTTGCGCCCAGCCAGAGCGCATTGGGCTGCAAGACGAAAGTCTTGGTCGATGGCGTTTCGTCGATCACCCGCAGCACACGTACGCGCACTTCGGCGAGGGAGAGCATCGGATGCAAGCCGCGCAGCGCGTCTTCAACCGCATGATGGTTCACGATCGACTCGATCCAAGGCTGCTTGAGCAGGCGTGAAACAGGGGCGTTGACCTGGTGTGCGAGGCGGGTCAGCGGCTTGAGGGTGGCGTTGGCTTGCATGTGAGACTCCTAGTGATTGGGGTTTGGCGTGATGCCATTTACCATGGACTGTATTGTGTACGAACGTACACTTAAATGCAATATTCAGTAAAACGATTAGAGACAAAAGCCAAAATACCCTTGAAAAATTTCATTATTTTGCATAAATAATGAAATTATGTAGAATACGGTCGTACACAAAAATACAAGACATGAGCAACAAAAGCCCCTCATCCCCGCGCGCCCCCAAGGAAGAACTCAGCCGAAGCGAGCGCAAAGACATCACCCGCAACAGTCTGACGCAAGCCGCCTTGCAGCTGATGGGTGAAGGCCGCAGCTTCACCAGCCTAGGCATCCGCGAGATCGCGCGGGAGGCGGGCATGGTGCCCAATGCCTTTTATCGCCACTTTCGCAACACCGATGAATTAGGCTTGGCCTTGGTGGAAGAGGTGGGCATCAGCTTGCGGCGGCTGTTGCGCGAAGCCCGCCAAAGCGGCGTGGCACAAGACGACATCGTGCGCCGCTCAGTACGGGTGTATCACCAATACGTGTTGCAAAATCGGCTGCTGTTTCTCTTTATCTCCAGCGAGCGCTCGGGCGGAAGCCGTATCCTGCGCTTGGCTATTCGCAATGATGTGACGCACTTCACCAACGAGATGGCGCAAGATTTCCGCCAACTCGGCCTCTACACCGATTTGTCCACACGCAGCCTGCAAATGGTCTGTGGACTGATCGTCACCACCATGCTCGCCGCCGCGCCAGAAATCCTCGATCTGCCGCCCAATCAGCCGCTATTGGAGGCCGAGATGACAGAGAATTTTGTGCAGCAGATGCAGGTGGTGCTGCTGGGCGCGACGCTCTGGAAAGACAAGGCGCGCACATAGCCTATTTTTACAAGAAATGCGCTGATTGCGATTGTCAATATGGCGTGTACCGCTATGAAAAATGGGCAAATTGCACATACGCTGCTCGCGGTAGCCCCCGCGCTGTCAAACCAAGGCCACACGTGCCGCTGGCAAGGTGAACCAAAAGCTGCTGCCGTGCCCCAGCGCTGATTCAATGTGCAGCTCGCCGCCGTGGCGTTGCACCACGTGTTTCACAATCGACAAACCCAGCCCAGTACCACCACTTTCGCGGGAGCGGCTGCGGTCAACGCGGTAAAAGCGCTCGGTCAGGCGTGCAATGTGCTCTGGGGCTATGCCCGGCCCTGTGTCTGTGACGGTAAATTGTCCCCTGCCATCGGGCAATACCTGCCAGCGCACCTGCACCACGCCCAGCGGCGGGGTGTAGCGCAGCGCATTGGAAACCAGATTTTGCATAGCGCTTTGCAGCTCGCTTTCAACGCCCAGTATGCGAAAAGCACCATCCGCCTCGTAAACCTCTTCAAAGCGCAGGCGTTGGGGGTTCTCTTGTAGTCCAAGCAGGGCTCTGGCGTCCGATTCCACGCGGTTGAGCAGGGCATGCACTGCCACCCCGCTGTCTACGCTGGGCATGGGGCTGCCCTCCAGCTTAGAAAGGGTGAGCAGGTCGCTCACCAGCGCTTGCATACGCTGGGACTGCTGCGCCATCAAACCCAAATACCTGCCGCGCTGTGCCGCATCCAGTGGCAAGGTTTGCAGGGTTTCTACAAAACCCGACAAAACCGTCAGCGGTGTGCGGATTTCATGGGACACATTGGCCACAAAATCGCGCCGCATGGCATCGGTTTGCTCCAAAGCAGTGACATCACGCGAGAGCAGCAGTGCGCCGCCACTGGTGTTGTGAAACCCAGAAGCATCAGCCGGTTGTGCATACGCGTGCAACTGCACCGATATCCGCACGGGTCGGTGCAAACTGTGCTGCGCACCCGACACCACAATTTCTTCACCGGGTTTTGCCGTCTGAAAATATGCGGTAAATACGGGGTCACGCACCAGATTGCCAATGTGTTGGGCAATATCGCGCTGCGCATCCAAACCCAAATGCTGCGCCGCAGTTTGGTTGCACCACTCAATACGCCGCTCTTTGTCGAGCAACACCACGCCATTGGGGGAGTTTTGTATGGCCTGAAGAAATGCTGCATGGCGGTTTTTTTCAGTGGCCAGTGCGCGGTCTTTGTCACGCAGCAGGCGTTGCATACGCTCAAATGCTTCGCCCCACTGGCCTGCAAAGACAGGCATTTTCCAGTTTGCGTCTTGCGTAGTGAGCTGGGCGGCTTGCAAATAAGCCGTCAAACGCAGTCCAAGCCATACGTCCCAAGCCAACCACGCCAACGCACCTGCAAATACCCCAAGTAACCCATAATTTACAGAGAAAACGAGCAATGTCACCGTCAAAAGGACAAAGCACGCTACGAAAAATGTAGTGATGCGCGTGAGCATGGAGGCTGAAATTTACAAGCTGGTTGCAGGCTGTGCAGTGATGCGGTAACCCGCGCCGCGCACGGTTTGCACCATGCTGCCAGCACCGGCCTCGCCGCCCAGGGCCTCGCGCAGGCGCTTAATATGCACATCAACTGTGCGCTCTTCAATGTAGACGTGGTCGCCCCACACCTTGTCAAGCATCTGTGAGCGGCTGTGTACCCGCTCAGGATGCGCCATGAGGTAGGCCAAAAGTTTGAACTCAGTCGGGCCGAGCTTGAGCTCAACGCCTGCGTGGCTCACACGGTAAGTCGCGCCATCAAGCTGCAGCTGGGCCACATTGACAACCGCCGTGCTCTGCTCGGGGGCGCGGCGGCGCAGCACTGCGCGAATCCGCGCCAGCAGTTCTTGCGTAGAAAAAGGCTTGGTCACATAGTCGTCAGCGCCTGCATCCAGGCCTTGGATTTTGTCGCCTTCCTCGCTACGCGCCGTCAGCATCACGATCGGCACGAGTTTGGTGCGCGGGTCAGCACGCCACTTGCGTGCCAGCAACACGCCCGAGGTTTCAGGCAACATCCAGTCGAGCAAAATCACATCAGGCAAGACGGTGTTCATGGCTTTTTGAGCGTCAGCACCGTTCTCGGCAATCACGGGGTCAAAGCCATGGTGCCGCAGATTCACCGCTATCAGCTCTGCAATGGCAGGCTCGTCTTCGACGATCAAAGCACGGAGGTTTTTCATTCTTTTGGGACTTTACTTAACCGCTGACTCAATTTCTTCCATCGAACTGTGCCGCACGTCTGCGCCCTTGACGATGTAAATCACCGATTCGGCGATGTTTTTGGCATGGTCGCCAATGCGCTCAATCGCCTTGGCCAAAAACAGCAAATCCAAGCTGGCCGATATGGTGCGCGGGTCTTCCATCATGTAGGTGACCAGTTTGCGCACAAAACCGCCAAACTCGCGGTCAATTTGGTCGTCTTCTTTGAGAATCTCCACCGCGGCCTGCGTGTCAAGCCGGGCAAACGCGTCTAAAGATTTGCGCAGCAAATTGGCCGCCAACTCCACTGCCACACGCAGTTCGCTGGCAGGCAACAGCCGCGATGCACCGCTGGCAATGATGTTTTTCACCATGCGTGCAATTTTTTGCGCCTCGTCGCCTGCGCGCTCCAAGTTGGCCGTCATGCGCGATATGGCCATTAATAGGCGCAAATCACGCGCTGTGGGCTGCCTGCGGCCAATAATGGAGCTGATTTCGCGGTCAATCTGCATTTCCATGGCGTTCACGCGCGCTTCGCCCGCAATCACGCGGTCGGCAATTTCCAAGTTGAAATGCGTCAAGGCCTCTATCGCATCGCGCGTTTGTGCCTCCACAAGGCCTGCCATCTCCATCAGGCGTGCCGATACAGTGTTCAAATCTGCGTCAAATTGGGTAGAAAGGTGTTTGTCTGCCATGGTCAGTCCTAATGTGATGATTAGCCAAAACGGCCAGTAATATAGTCTTCAGTTTCTTTGCGGCTGGGTTTAAAGAACAGCTGCTCTGTAGCGCCAAACTCCACCAAGTCACCCAAATACATATAGGCCGTGAAATCACTGCAACGGGCGGCCTGCTGCATGTTGTGGGTCACAATCACGACGGTGTACTCGCTTTTGAGCTCTGCTATCAGTTCTTCAATTTTGGCCGTTGAAATCGGGTCTAGCGCAGAACAGGGTTCGTCCAATAACAAAACTTGGGGCTTGATCGCAATGCCGCGTGCAATGCACAAGCGCTGTTGCTGCCCGCCTGACAAACCGCTGCCCGATTGCCCTAACTTGTCCTTTACCTCACCCCACAAAGCCGCCTTGCGCAGCGCCCATTCGACCCGTTCGTCCATGTCAGAGCTAGAAAGGTTGTCAAACAGCTTGACACCAAAGGCGATGTTGTCATAAATCGACATAGGAAAGGGCGTGGGCTTTTGAAACACCATGCCGACCTTGGCTCTGAGCAGTGCCACATCTTCAGTGGAGGTGAGCAAATTCTCGCCATCGAGCAAAATCTCACCGGTTGCACGCTGCTCAGGGTAGAGCGCATACATGCGGTTAAAGGTGCGCAGCAGCGTAGATTTGCCGCAACCCGATGGACCGATAAAGGCGGTGACCTTTTTTTCGGGGATTTGCAGGTTGATGTTTTTCAAGGCATGAAATTTACCGTAATAAAAATTCAGGTCTTTCACCGTCAACTTGGGCGGCAGAGCCGCTGGTATTTGTTTGTCCATCATAGTTTTTACGTGTAAAGCTTTAGTTTTTGTCGCGGGTCAGTACCCGCGCCAGAATGTTGAGACCCAATACCGTCAAGGTAATAATGAAAACACCAGCCCAAGCCAGCTTCTGCCAATTTTCATAGGGGCTCATAGCGAATTTAAAGATGGTTACAGGCAGGCTCGCCATGGGTTTGGTGATGTCCGCCGTCCAAAACTGGTTACTCAGTGCCGTAAATAAAAGTGGCGCTGTTTCACCTGCAATGCGAGCCACAGCCAGCAATATGCCCGTTACAACCCCTGCACGCGCTGCTTTGAGTGTGATGCCAATGATGACTTTCCACTTGGGAGCACCCAGCGCATAAGCAGCCTCGCGCAGCCCAGACGGCACCAGCGCCAGCATATTTTCAGTGGTGCGAATCACCACCGGGATCACAATCAAGGCCAATGCCAACACCCCCGCAATGCCTGAGAATGACTTAAAGCGCGAAACCACCACGGCGTATACAAACAAACCAATCACAATACTGGGCGCTGACAGCAAAATGTCGTTGACAAAACGGGTGGTGGAAGACAGCTTGTTTTTCATTCCGTATTCCGCTAAATACACACCAGCCATGATGCCAATGGGCGCGCCAATAAAGGTGGCCAACAGCACCATGATTCCAGAACCAAACAAGGCGTTTGCCAAACCGCCCTCCTCATTGGGTGCAGGTGTCATCTGGCTGAACGTGGCGTAACTGATGCCACCGATGCCTAAGCGAATGGTTTCCCACAAAATCCAAACCAGCCAAAAAAGACCAAAGCACATGGCCATGAGGGACAGCGTGAGCGCCACTTGGTTGGTGCGCTTGCGCTGCGCAAAACGTAAGCGTGCAACGGTAGTGCTCATGATGATGTCCCTTCCGATTTTTTCAGCTGAGAGAGCAGCAATTTGGAGCAAGTAAGCACCACAAAGGTAATAAAAAACAGCACCAAACCAAGGTACATCAACGAAGCTTGGTGCAGGCCTTCGCCCGCTTCAGCAAACTCGTTTGCAAGCGCCGAAGTAATGCTGTTGGCCGCTTGAAAAACACTCAATGAGTCGAGCTGGTTCATGTTGCCAATCACAAATGTCACAGCCATAGTCTCGCCAATGGCTCTGCCAAGCCCCAGCATGACCCCGCCCAGTACGCCCGCCTTGGTGTAAGGCAAAACCACCTGCCACATGACTTCCCATGTGGTGCAGCCCAAACCATACGCCGATTCTTTAAGCAGCGTGGGCGTGACCTCAAACACGTCACGCATCACCGAAGCAATGAAGGGAATCACCATAATGGCCAAAATGATACCGGCGCTTAGAATGCCAATCCCCACGGGAGGGCCTGACACCAAAGCGCCCAGATACGGCACACCAGCCAACATTTTTTGTAAGGGGGATTGCACATAAGTGGCCAAAATTGGGCCAAATACCAACAAGCCCCACATGCCATACACAATAGAAGGGACGGCAGCGAGTAACTCAATGGCGGTGCCCAGCGGCCTTTTGAGCCAAGCCGGCGACAGCTCTGTGAGGAACAGCGCAATCCCAAAACTCACGGGCACAGCTATCACCAGCGCGATTACCGATGTAGCCAACGTGCCATATATCATGACCAGTGCGCCGTAGTCGTTTTGCACCGGATCCCAAACACTCCGGGTTAAAAAGCCCAAACCGTATTTCTCAATAGCGGGCCAGGCGCCCGCTACCAAGGATGCCAAAATACCAAACAACAAAGTCAGGGTAAGCACGGCAGCACCGCGCGCACCCCAGCCAAAGAGTTTGTCAGCAAATCCTGCGTTCATCATGCGAGCCATGGGGCGTGCGTCCTGTGTTGGG
>JANOYR010000292.1:0-2855 GCA_031428975.1 Polaromonas sp.
GCTACCCGCCTGCAAGTCGCGCAGCGAATCGCCCACCGTCGGCACTTGCCGCAAATCGATGCCGTAGCGTTCGGCAATTTGCGCAAACAAACCGGGCATGGGCTTGCGACACGCGCAGGCCTCACTAGGGGCATGGGGACAGTAAAACACCGCATCAATCTTACCGCCATGTGCCGCAAGCAGCTTGTGCATCTTGGTGTGCATGGCGTTCAGATGCGCCACATCAAACAAACCGCGCCCCAGCGCCGACTGGTTGGTGGCCACCACCACATGCCAGCCCGCGTGGTTGAGCCGCGCGATGGCCTCCAGCGCCCCAGGCAATGGTATCCACTCGTCGGCCGACTTCACATAGTCGTCGCGGTCGTGGTTGATCGTGCCGTCGCGGTCTAGGATGATGAGTTTCATAGCTGCAAGCCCATCAAGTCGCCAGCTTAGACAAATCCGCAACACGGTTCATGGCCTGATGCAAAGTGGCCAACAGCCCCAAGCGGTTGGCGCGAATGTGCGGGTCATCGGCATTGACCATGACTTTGTCAAAGAACTCGTCAACCGGCGCTTTCAAACTGGCCAATAACTGCAAATTTTCAGTGTAATTGCCTGATGTCAGCGTTGCTGCGTGTTGATTTACTATAGAGTCAATAGCATTTTGCAATGCAATTTCTGCCGGTTCGACGAGCAATGCCGGATTCACGGTGGCTTGCACCACGCCGTCTACTTTTTTCAAGATATTGCCCACACGCTTGTTGGCTGCCGCCAGTGCGGGCGCTTCGGGCAGGCTGGCAAATGCGCGTACAGCTAGCAGACGTTTGCCCACATCGCCCAAATGCGCAGGCCGCAGTGACACCACGGCATCGACCTCTTGCGCACTGTATCCTTGCTCGCGCAGGCCGCCCGCCAAGCGTTCGTAAATGAAGTTGAGCAAAGCTTGCAAAGGCTGCGTTCGGTCCATGGGCAATTTGTCGCCAAAGGCTGCATACGCAGTTTCCGCCAGTTGGCCGGCATCAAGCAGTAGGTCTTTTTCAACCAGCATGCGCACCACCCCCAGCGCATGGCGGCGCAGCGCGAAGGGGTCTTTGTCGCCCGTGGGCAAATTGCCAATGCCAAACATACCCACCAGCGTTTCCAGCTTGTCAGCCAGCGCCACCACCAAGCCTACTTGGTTGCGCGGCAGGCTGTCGCCGGCAAAACGCGGTTTGTAGTGGTCTTCAATGGCATGTGCCACGTCTGTACTCAGGCCGTCGTGGCGGGCATAGTAACCCCCCATAGTGCCTTGTAACTCAGGAAATTCGCCCACCATGTCAGTGAGAAGGTCGGTTTTGGCTAAGCGCGCTGCAGTGTCGGCCTGCTTGGCCAGCAAATCACCACCCAGTTGCTGGCCAATGGCGGCTGCGATGGTGCGCACGCGCTCGGTGCGCTCGCCCTGTGTTCCCAGCTTGTTGTGGTAGACCACTTTGGCCAAGCTTTCTACGCGCGATTCCAGTGATTTTTTGCGGTCTTGGTCGAAGAAAAATTTAGCATCGGCCAAACGCGGGCGCACCACGCGCTCGTTGCCTTGGATCACCGCGCTTGCATCCGCTGGGCTGATATTGCTCACCACGAGGAATTGGCTAGTCAGTTTACCGCCCGCATCCAAGAGCGGGAAGTATTTTTGATTGGCCTTCATGGTCAAAATCAAACACTCTTGCGGCACCGCCAGAAACTCCACCTCAAAGCTGCACACCAGTACATTGGGGCGCTCTACCAAAGCAGTCACTTCGTCAAGCAAGGCATCGTCTTCAATGGCGACCACACCGCCACCTATTTTGGCCGCTGCTGCCGCCAGTTGTAGCGCAATGTCGGCTTTGCGCACTTCAAAGCTGGCAATCACCGCACCCTGCTCGCGCAGCGTATCGGCATAGGCATCGGCATGCGCTATCACCACGGGCGACACCTTGGCCTCAAACCGATGCCCCTGCGTGCTGTTGCCCGCCTTGAGCCCCAGCGCCTCAACGGGCACGACATCAGCACCATGTAATGCCAGCAAACCGTGCGCGGGCCGCACAAAGCTCACACTGCTCCAGCCGGGCAGCTCGCAGCCCTGTTCCAGCTGGTAGCTCATCATCTTGGGTATAGGTAATTTGCCCAATGTCACCGTCAAGGCGTTATTTAGTGCTACGTTAAGTGTAGCGCCTGTTTGATTCGACTCGTAAAAAAGCGCCTCTGCCTTGCCATCGGGCTGGCGCTTGAGACCCGCCACAGCGGCTGCCGCTTCCGAGACATCCACGCCCAGCGCTTGCAATTTTTTCAAAAGCGCGGGCGTAGCCACGCCCGCCGCATCCAGCCCCACCGCCACCGGCATGAGCTTTTGCGACACCGCCTTGTCAGCCGCTTGCTCTGCCACCCGCGTGATGTGCGCCGCCAGCCTGCGCGGCGAGGCAAATGCCGTCAACATAGACTCTGCCGCGCACAGACCCTGCGCTTTGAGTTGCGCATGCAAACCCTCGGCAAAGGCATCACCCAACTTTTTGAGCGCCTTGGGCGGCAGCTCTTCCACAAATAACTCTACTAATAAATTCTTCATTCGCTTTTACCCAACTTCACTCAACAATTTTTTCAATCTTAAAACCCAGCTTTTTCGCCGCTTTGGCCATCACCACATCCATGGTGGCCAAGCGTGGGCAACCCACCCGCTTGGCAATGGCCAGATGCAAAGCATCTGGGCCGCGCAAATTCAAAGCGGGCAAGGCACACATCACCGCAGCCTCGTCAAAATCCACCGTTTCAAAAGGCTCGCAGCGCGTGCTAGCCAGCACCGACAGCCCTTTGTTCAACGCCAACTCAGCCTCTTTTTTACTCAGCTGCGCCGTGCGCTGCTT
>JANOYR010000293.1:0-23952 GCA_031428975.1 Polaromonas sp.
TGGATCATCTCAACTGAGCAGGCCGCTCGGGTTGCGGCTGCCGCGTCACCGCCAGTGGCCTCGCACGCGGCCATTACCAGCAGTGGGCGCAAGCGCTTGCCGCCGTCTAGCACGGCGTAGCGCATGGCATCACCCAAGCCAGCGGGCGCGTGGGCGGGCACGTGGTGCTGTAAGGCCAGCTCGGTGGCGCGCAGGTGGGCGGCCATCCAAGTGGCAAAGTCAAAAGTCTGCCCAGTACTGGGGCTTACTTGCGCGCTCACTCTTGCGTCCATGGGCTGCCTTGGTCGTCGGCTTTGCTGTCGGCCTTACCATCAGTTTTAGCGTCCAGCACTTTGATTTGTTGCTCTACTGCTTGAAGTTTGTCACGACACAGCTTAAGCAGCACGGCGCCGCGCTGGTAGCCGGCCAGCAGGTCGTCTAGCGGCAGTTGGCCAGATTCAACCTTAGCTACCAAGGCCTCCAGCTCTTGCAAGGCGGCTTCGTAGGTCAGGCTGGTAGATGGGGCGGCGGCTTTAGGCATAGCAACAGTGTAAGGGGGCAAAAGTCAAATTAAGCAACAATTGTAGGCGGGTAAAATCAATCACCACGGTTATATTGCAACCTTAGCGCTAAATTGGCAGGGCAACGGGCCCGCAGCAAGCATACACAAACTACACCGGCAAACCACAACGGCAATCAACAACGTCCTTTAGTTACACCATGACGGATTTAAGCCTGCAACCCCATTTAAACGCCAGCGGCCTAGCCACCAGCCCGCTAGACGTCGCCACGTATTTTGACCCCACTACCTTTGCCGCCGAGCAGCAGCGCATTTTTGCCCGCAGTCCGCGCTACATTGGCCACCAGTTGTCTGTGCCCCACGTGGGCCAGTACCACACCCTTCCGCAAGAGTCCGAGGGCCGCGCGCTGGTACACACACCCAAAGGCATTGAACTGATTTCTAACGTGTGCCGTCACCGTCAAGCCCTGATGCTCAAAGGCCGTGGCCGCACCGACAAAGCCGGCGGTGGTGCCATTGTGTGCCCGCTGCACCGCTGGACTTACGACACCTCGGGCGCACAGCCCACCGGCAGCCTGATTGGCGCACCGCATTTTGCCCAAGACCCCTGCCTGAATTTAGCCAACTACCCCCTGCAAAACTGGAACGGCCTGCTGTTTGACAGCGCAATCGACGTAAACGCCCAGCTAGGCGGCATGCAAGCCCTGCCCGAGCTCGACTTCAAAGGCTATGTATTTGACCGCGCCGTGCTGCACACCTGCGACTACAACTGGAAAAGCTTCATCGAGGTCTACCTAGAGGACTACCACGTAGGCCCATTCCACCCCGGCCTAGGCCAGTTTGTGGCCACCGACGACCTGCGCTGGGAGCTTAAACCCCGCTACAGCGTGCAAACCGTGGGCGTGGCCGACAAGCTGGGCAAGCCGGGCACACAGGTATACCAGCGCTGGCACGACGCGGTGCTGAACTACCGAGGCGGCGTACCGCCCAAGCACGGCGCGATTTGGCTCACCTATTACCCCAATGTGATGGTCGAGTGGTATCCCCATGTCTTGGTGGTGAGCACCCTTTTCCCCCAAGGGCCGCAAAAAACACTGAACATGGTGGAATTTTTCTACCCCGAAGAAATCGCCGCTTTTGAGCGCGAATTCATCGATGCCCAGCAAGCCGCCTACATGGAAACGGTAGAAGAAGACGATGAAATTGCCCTGCGCATGGACGCTGGCCGCAAAGCCCTGCTGGCACGCGGCGACAACGAATCGGGCCCCTACCAAAGCCCCATGGAGGACGGCATGGAGCATTTTCACCAGTGGTACCAGACCGCGATGGGGGCAGGCGCCGCGCATGCGGTAGGCGCATGATTGGGCCTGTGCGCTACTTTTTATGACCCAAGCGCTATTGGATTTTGCCCACCGCTACCAGCGCCTTTTGTGCGTAGTTGCCTTTCTGGTGGTTTTGTTCGCTGTTTTTCAGCTCTCGGGGCTGCGCAGCCAAATTAGCTTGGCCCATGTGCGCGAGCTGTTGCTGGCGCACCCCCGCGCAGGCCTGGCCATGTACGTCTTGCTGTTTGCACTGGGCAATATGGTGCAAATCCCCGGCAGCGTCTTTATTACCGCTGCAATTTTGGCGCTCGGCCCGCTTTGGGGCGGCCTTTATACCTATGTGGCGGCCAATGTGTCGGCAGTTGCCACTTTTTTAAGCATCCGCCTGATCGGCGGCAATGCCCTGCAAAGCATCCAACGCCCCTTGCTGCAGCGCATTTTGGCGCGTCTGGCCACCCACCCCGTGCAAAGCATCATCGTAGCCCGCCTGTGTTTTCAAACCCTGCCCGCCCTCAACTATGCGCTGGCCATGTCCGGCATCAAACTACGCCACTTAGTGCTTGGCACCCTCATTGGCATGCCACTGCCGATTGCGCTGTATTGCGTGTTTTTTGATGGGATTGCGAGGTGGTTGGGGATTGGGTGATATCTGCAGCACAGGTTATAAAGACGAAAGGCCGCATATAGCGGCCTTTCCATTTGGTGCATCTTTCAGCTTGTTAGCGTTCAGAGCGCATATCCCAATCGATAAGTGACTGAATTATGCCATCAAAATACCATAAAGTCTAAAAATTGGGATATGCGCTCCAACCGGAACTAAACCTTCGCATGATCAGAAAAGCAATTATAATCCCATAAACCTTCACCTACCACCTTAATGTACAATTTCATCAAGAATAGTGCTGATTGCATCGATTATGCTGTATTTCCAAACATACGACATGCTATGCGCGAGTTTCATCGAGGCCCTGTTCGCCTACAAGTAGGTAACGCCAAATGGGGTTTGCAACATATTACGCTAGCGCATGCAAAAGAGATCAACCGCTTAAATATGGAGCCCGCCGCATTCGTATCGTCGATAGTGAAGCGCGGTAGTCCAATTTATTGCGAATTCGACACTATGAAAGATTCTCAACGTACTCAAACCGTGAACGTCCGGATCGGAACAGTAGTATTGGAATACAAGTCAACACGGCTGGAGAGTTTTTACACAATCATTACCGCTTTCAGCCGTAGACAGCCTGTAGGTGAACTAATAGGCAGGCTTGAATGAGGTCTAAAAAGTGCTGGTCTGGAGAGGTCGAAGCGTTTTCTTAGCTACGCGTTGGGTCGAAAACCAACACCGAAGTGTTGCAGCCTCTTAGATGATCGGCTCATCCAGATCCGCCCGGGAAATCTCAAAGCTATTGCCGACGCCTTGGATTTAAGCTCAAATTACGGCCAGACCAGCCATTTAATTTTAACGCAAATTGCCGCAACGTGGTAAAAACCAAATTCGGAGGCAAAAATGAATAGTAAATCATTGGAAACACAACCTGCACAAATCCACCTAATGCGCTACCGCTTAGCGCTGGATTTGGGCTCGACATCGCTAGGCTGGGCGATGATTCGGCTCAATGCGCAAAATGAACCATGCGCAGTCATCAAAGCAGGCGTGCGTATTTTCTCAGATGGACGCAATCCCAAAGATGGCTCGTCGCTTGCAGTAACGCGGCGCGAGGCACGCTCTATGCGGCGCAGGCGTGACCGCTTGCTCAAGCGCAAATCGCACATGATGCGAGGGCTGATTGAGCATGGATTTTTTCCAGCGGATGAAACTGGGCGCAAAGCGCTTGAAACGCTCAACCCATTTACTCTACGCGCCAAAGGTTTAGATCACGCCCTCACACCCGCAGAGTTTGCGCGAGCGCTGTTTCACATCAACCAAAGACGCGGTTTTAAAAGCAACCGCAAAACGGATAAAAAAGACAACGATAGCGGCGCATTAAAGACTGCCATTAACAAACTTCGCCAAGCCATGGCAGATACCGACTGCCGCACAGTGGGCGAATGGTTGCACAAACGCGACAGCGTAGGAGAAACAGTGCGTGCTCGTTATCGCCAAGAAAAAGTCACCAAAGAAGACGGCAAAACGCGCATTGACAAAAGCTACGACCTGTATATTGACCGCGCCATGATTGCAGCGGAGTTTGACACGCTTTGGTCGAAACAAGCGACATTCAATCCTGCGCTTTTTCACGACAAAGCGCGTGACGAATTGCGATTTACTCTGCTGTTTCAGCGCCCCCTGCGACCCGTGAAACCTGGTCGCTGCAGTTTGCTGCCAGACGAAGAACGTGCGCCCTTTGCACTGCCCAGCACCCAACGATTTCGCATCTACCAAGAGGTGAACAACTTGCGCATCCTGCGCGAAGGGCTCAAAGAAGAAACACTTACTTTGCAGCAACGCAATGCATTGATCGAGGCACTAGAGGCCAATAGCAAACGCAGTTTCACACAAATAAAGAAATTGCTGGGCTTGGGCGGTGTCGTTCAATTTAACTTTGAAGACCCTAAACGCCAAGAGCTCAAAGGCAATGTGACCAGCGCTATTTTGGGCAAACCTGAGTATTTTGGTGATGCTTGGATGCAATTTGACGAAGCAAAGCAAGATGCGATTGTGTTGCAGTTGGTCAAAGAAGAAAACGAAGCCAAACTGGTGGATTGGCTAATGACTGAGACTGGCATTGACGAGCGCTGCGCCGAAGCGATTGCCAACGTGGGCCTGCCTGAGGGCTATGGTTCGCTTAGCGCCAAAGCCCTATTACGCATATTGCCTGAGCTGCGTCGTGGTGTCATTACCTACGACAAAGCAGTGTTAGCCGCAGGCTTTGACCACCACAGCAACATCAGCCCAGCGGCTACTGGTGAGATATTGCCCGAGCTACCCTACTACGGCGAGCCATTGCAACGGCATGTTGGTTTTGGAACAGGCAATCCCAGCGACACACCAGAAAAGCGTTTTGGCAAAATAGCCAATCCCACCGTGCACATTGGTTTGAATCAAGTGCGCTTGGTGGTGAACGCATTGATTAAACGCTACGGACACCCGAGCGAAGTGATTGTGGAAGTGGCGCGTGATTTGAAACGCAGCAAAGAGCAACGCGACGAAGACAGCAAACGCCAAGCGGACAACCAAAGGCGCAACCAACGCCATCGCACCGCTATTGCAGGCATTTTGAGCATTAGCGAAGAACGGGTAAAAGCTATTGATTTGCAAAAAATGGTGCTTTGGGAAGAGCTTAGCTTTGATCCTGCTTATCGCCAATGTCCGTATTCAGGCGTGCAAATCAGTGCTGCTATGCTGTTTGGCCCAGAAGTAGAGATTGAGCATATTTTGCCTTTCTCGCAAACATTGGACGACAGCCTGAACAACAAAACCGTGGCCATGCGCCAAGCCAACCGCGTAAAAGGCAACAAGACACCGTGGGAAGCGTTTGGCAAATCACCTCAAAGTGGTTTTGACTATGTGGCAATATTGCAGCGTGCAGAGCAAATGCCCATGCGCAAGCGCTATCGCTTTGCTGAAGATGGCATGGAGCGCTGGCTCAAAGACGACAAAGACTTTTTAGCCCGTGCGCTGAACGATACCAAGCACCTCAGCAAAATAGCCCGCGAGTACGTAAGCCTGATTTGTCCGCAAAACACACGCGTAATTCCTGGGCAAATGACTGCCATGCTGCGGGCTAAATTTGGTCTTAACGATGTGCTGGGTCTCAGGGGCGAGAAAAATCGCAACGACCACCGCCACCATGCGATAGATGCTTGCGTGATTGGGGTGACCAATCAACGGCTTTTGCAACGGTTCGCACAAGCCAGCGCCAGCGCGCGCGAGCAGCAACTCAACAAGTTGGTAGAAAACATGCCTATGCCATGGGGCACAGACAAAGACCATAGATATTTGAACTCGGTCAAGCTAGCTATTGATCGTATTTGGGTAAGCCATAAGCCTGACCACAGCCATGAAGGCGCGATGCACAACGACACGGCTTACGCTTTGCTTGGAGATGGAAGAGTATCGGTGCACAAAACGGTGGATGGCGTGCGCAGTAAGTTCGAAGACAACTTGAAGGTGATTCAATTCACCAGTTCAAAGGCTGGACTTCGCCATGGAGTTTTAGAGGACGGTGCGCCGCGCCCGTATAAAGGCTACAAAGGGGATAGCAACTATTGCATAGAGATTGTGCGCAACGAAAAGGAGAAATGGGAAGGCGAGGTAATTTCTACTTTCGAGGCCTATCAATTGGTTCGCCTAAATGGCTTAGCGAGCTTACAACAAAGTCGATTCAGCGTTAGCAAAAAGCCTTTGGTTATGCGCCTAGTGATCGACGACTACATTCGCCTTCAAATTAAAGATCAAATGGTAACTATGCGGATAGCGAAAATCGCAGGTAACGGGCAAGTCTTCATGGCCTCTCATCAAGAGTCAAATGTTGACGCTCGAAATCGCAACGCTGAAGACGTTTTTACTTATGTTTCAAAAATGGCGGGGTCACTTTATAGCGCAAGAGCTCGCCGAGTCACAATCTCTGCTGTGGGTGAACTCAGCGACTCAGGATTCAAGGAGTAACCCACATGATTGGCCGCATCGTCGAGGTGGCCGATGACAAGCGGCACTTGTTCATGCACCGCGGATTCATGGTGGTGCAAGACACAGATGGTGAGCGCAAAGAGTTGGGGCAAGTGCCACTTGACGATATTGCAGCGGTGATTGCCAATGCGCACGGTCTGAGTTACACCAACAACCTGCTCGTAGCTTTGGCCGAGCGCGGCGCACCCTTTGTGCTGTGCGCTGCCAACCACAATGCAGTGGGGATGCTGCTGCCGATTGAGGGAAATTTTGAGCAAGCCAAGCGCATCGAAGCACAAATTGCCGCCAGCCTGCCTACCCACAAACGTCTTTGGGCCACTGTGGTGCGCTCTAAACTGGAGCAACAGGGTGCAGCGCTAGAGGCCACAGGCGCACCCCCAGCACCTTTGCTGGCGCTGGCAGCCAAGGTGCGAAGCGGCGACCCTGAAAACCTAGAGGCGCAAGGGGCGCGGCGCTATTGGACGCTACTATTTGGCAGCGATTTTCGACGCGATCAAAATGCAGGCGGACTCAATGGCTTGCTCAATTATGGCTACACCGTGCTACGCGCCACCACGGCCCGCGCCGTGATTGCTGCGGGCTTGCACCCCAGCATAGGGCTGCACCATAGCAACGACAACAATGCCATGCGTTTGGTGGACGATTTGATGGAGCCGTTTCGCCCCATGATTGATCTGAAAGTGTGGCAACTCAACCGCAACGGCGAGAAAGAAGTCAACCCGCAAACCAAGCGGGCACTGGTGCGCACGCTCTATGACGACATGCAAACCGACGCAGGCTCTACGCCCGTGATGGTGTGTGCGCAAAAGCTGTGTACTTCGCTAGCGCAAGTATATTTGGGTGAACGCGATAAGCTGGACTTGCCACTGCCTGGGCTGCCACTGGCTTTAGCCGCCGCCTTGGGTGATGAATAAGCCATGGAGCGCACACCATGCTCTCAGGATATCGACTGATGTGGCTCGTAGTCATGTTTGACCTGCCTGTAGTCGAAAGACTAGAGCGCAAAGCCGCCACTGGGTTTCGCAATGGATTGCTCGATATGGGCTTTGAAATGAGCCAGTTCAGCGTGTATATGCGCTTTTGCACCAGCCAAGCGCAGGTAGACACGCTGTGCAAACGGGTGGAGTTTGGCTTACCGCTTGGTGGTAAAGTCAATGTGTTGCAGTTCACTGATAAACAGTACGAACGCATCATTTCTTTCCATGGCAAGGCCAAACAGCCTGCAAATAAAACTCCCGACCAGTTCGATTTGTTCTAGTTACGCATGAATTTTTTAAACTTAAGTGGCGGTAAATTCCTTTTAAATCAAGGACTTACCGCCACCCTAGTTTAGTCGATTGGGATATGCGCTCTGACCGGAACGCAAGCTTTGCAGCCCTGCATTAAGCATCAAGTTTAGTCGATTGGGATATGCGCTCTGACCGGAACAGGCTGACCGCACGAACCCTTGGGAGACGGAGTTTAGTCGATTGGGATATGCGCTCTGACCGGAACGGTACTGGTGCATAGGCAGGATATGCAGCCAGTTTAGTCGATTGGGATATGCGCTCTGACCGGAACTAAACAGCCCAACACGATCACCCCCGCTCAAGTTTAGTCGATTGGGATATGCGCTCTGACCGGAACAGCGCAGCAGGGCTGCTGTCCGCATACGGCAGTTTAGTCGATTGGGATATGCGCTCTGACCGGAACGCGGCTAGCAGCACGCGGCGGGTGGTGGGCAGTTTAGTCGATTGGGATATGCGCTCTGACCGGAACTCGCCGGGTCATTGTGCGCAGGGTGGCCAAAGTTTAGTCGATTGGGATATGCGCTCTGACCGGAACCGATGGTTGCCCTGTATGCCTGCGCCAGAAAGTTTAGTCGATTGGGATATGCGCTCTGACCGGAACATGCTAGATGGCTCGTAAAAACGAAAAACTAGTTTAGTCGATTGGGATATGCGCTCTGACCGGAACTACACGCTGGAGGGATCGGAAGACCGCACCAGTTTAGTCGATTGGGATATGCGCTCTGACCGATGGCGTTAGGGGCAGCGGGCGCTTCGCACCCGAGCCCCTAACGCCCGCGCAAGCGCGTTGTTATCAGGATTGACACAACCGCATGCACTACTTTCAACTAATTTGCTATATTTTATATAGCTCAATACGACCATATTACAATGACATTGACCAAAAATCCTAAAAGCTCAATACTCCAGCTCCCGCTGATGCCGCACCGCTAACAAATACGCGGTGTCGCCCTGATAGCGGTATAAAACCAGATAGCCGCTGCTGCCAAAGCTAATGATCCATTCGCGGTATTCAATGTCCATCTCGTGGGCGGGGCGGCCTATGCCGGGCTGCAATGACAGCACTTGCACGCCTTCGCGGATGGCTTTGACGGCGCGTTGTGCCGCCTCGGGGCTGCTGATGCGCAAGAAGTTGCGCAGGCGCTGCACATCTTGCAGGGCTGGTGGTGTCCAGATCAGGCGTGGCATGCGTTGGCGGCTACCGAGCAGGTGTCAAAGCTTGGCCATTCAATTGCTTAAGCGTGGCACAGCGGCGCTGGAGCGTCTTCGCCATTTTCTAGTTTGGCCAGCCAGTTGTCGGCTTCTGCCTGTGTAGCATGCAGGCCATTGGCTTGGTAATTGGCCCAGGCTAGGTGGGCATCTTGTCTGAGGGCTTCACGCTTTTCCTCGCGCTCTACATACTGCACAATGGCTTCGCGCATGAGCCAGTGCGGCGTGCGGCTGCGCGCATCGGCCAAACGCTTGACACGCGCCTTGGTATCAGAGTCGATCTTGATGGCAATGGGCGATACGGCGACGGCGGGCATAGTAATTGATTTGGTATTTAATGGTAATACCTTACTATACCTGAAATTTACTGGGCGCTTGAATTTAAGCGCGCTGCATACCAGTTCCTATCATTTACTATATATTCAATAGCAATATATGACCATTTGACGGCGACATCGGCCAAATTTCTATACATATGGCAAAATGCCGTATGCCAAGTCACCGTCTGCCAGCGCAAACTGGCTTCCCCTTCACTTTCACCTGAAAACCCCCTCACTATGCAAGCCCTCTGGATGGTGGTTGCCTCGCTGTTTTTTGCAGTCATGGGGGTGTGCGTCAAGTTTGCATCGGTGCATTATTCGGCCGGGGAGCTGGTGTTTTACCGGGGGGTAGTCAGCGTAGTATTTATGCTGGTTTTTGCAAGGCAGCGGGGCGTTCGTTTGGCCACTGCAGTGCCCATGATGCATCTGTGGCGCACGGCCATTGGGGTGGCGGCGCTTACTTGCTGGTTTTATGCGATTGGGGCGCTGCCGCTGGCCACGGCCATGACGCTGAACTACATGAGCAGTGTGTGGATTGCGGCGTTTTTGGTGGGTGGGGCGATGCTGTTTGCCAAGCCCGATGGCTCATCTCAGGGCGTGCAGGGCATTCAGGGTGGGCTGCTGGCCGCTGTACTCATGGGTTTTGGCGGTGTGGTGATGGTGCTACGCCCTGCTTTTGACCAGCAGCAGCTGTGGGGCGGCGTGGTGGGGCTGCTGTCGGGGTTTATGGCGGCGTTTGCATATTTGCAGGTCACTGCGCTGTCGCGGGCGGGCGAACCCGAGGAGCGGGTGGTGTTTTATTTTGCCTTGGGCAGCGCAGTGGCGGGGCTGATTGCTATGCCGTTTACCGGCGTGGCGCACTGGGATGCGCAGTATGTTTGGTGGCTGCTGCCCATTGGGGTGCTGGCATCGCTGGGGCAGCTGTGCATGACGCGGGCGTATGCCAAAGGGTCCACGCTGGTGGCGGCCAATTTGCAATACACAGGCATTGTGTTTGCCGCCGTGTTTGGTTGGTTGCTGTTTGACGACAAATTGCCTATGATTGCATGGCTGGGTATGCTGGTCATCATGGGCAGTGGCATACTAGCCACCTTTGTCCGCACAAGGGCTGTGCCCGATACCCCCCATGAGGAACATTAGCCATGGCTGTAGCCGTATTTGACACGATTATTTCTGCGCAAGCTTTGCAAGATTTGCAAGCCAGTGGCACTCCGCTGATGCTGTTTGATTGCAGTTTTGATTTGGCCAAGCCAGATGCGGGCGAGGCTGCTTTTGCGGCTTTGCACATTGCTGGCGCACACTATGTGCACCTAGAGCGCCACCTGAGCCACACCGCGCCTGCCGCCGATGCGGCCAGCGGTGGACGCCACCCCCTGCCCACCCGGGCACGCTTTGCGGCATGGTTGTCGTCAATAGGCTTTCACACCAATATGCAAGCGGTGGTGTATGACCGCAATGGCACACATTATTGCGGCCGCATGTGGTGGATGCTGCAATGGTGCGGCCACGGCGCGGTGGCGGTGCTAGACGGCGGGCTGGCGGCTTGGCAGGCCGCAGGCGGTGCCACCGAATCGGGCGCAGCGCCAGACGGCAAACCCGCACGCAAAGGGGATTTTGATGCGCATTTTTCAAGTAAAACGCCCGATGTCAGCGTTAAGTCGTCATTGTTCACTCTTAAAAATATAGCAGAAGGTTTGTCTGAGCGGCAACACACGCTGATCGACGCACGCGCTGCGCCGCGCTACCGAGGCGAGGTGGAGCCGCTAGACCCCGTGGCGGGGCATATTCCTGGTGCGCTCAATCGGCCATTTACCAGCAATTTTGAGGCGGATGGGCGCTTTAAGCAGCCCGAGGTGCTGCGGGCGGAATTTGACGCGCTGCTGGCAGGCCGCTCACCGAGCAGCGTGGTGCACCACTGCGGCAGCGGCGTCACCGCCAACCCCAATGTAATCGCCATGGCACTGGCAGGCTACCCGCGCACGGGCCTGTTTGCAGGCAGTTGGAGCGAGTGGAGCCGGCGCACTGACTTGCCGGTGGCCACGGGGGGTTAGCTCATTTTTTTATAGCGGTATGTGACCATATGACGGTGACATTGGTCATTTTTTCATTCAGGTTTTGAAGTTTACACGGCGTTTTTCACTTGCGCATTTGGTGGGCATGGGCAGTTGCGGATGTGTCTGTGCTCCGCTCATCGCGCAGATGCTCTCGTAGCGTTTCGTCTTGGTTGGCGCTGCATCGGTGGTTTGTTCAGCCAGCTCTGTAGCATGCGCGAGCCCGAGCTGCGCACAGACACATCCTCCACCGCCCTTGTACCAAGTTGGTTTTCAAACTCCCCTGCATTCACACCAAGTCTCGGCGGAGAGCCTTGTGTGCGGGATGGAGAAATTTTGGGTGATCCGCGCGGAACTAAAGACAGCCGACTACTCAAAAAGTCGCGTGACCTCACCCAGAATTTATCCAGCACGCACACAAGGCTAGGCCGCAGCCAAAATAGCTTAAAAATTAATGCGCCAGCCGCGTCACCAGCGTGATAGCCAGCAGCCCCACCAGAAGCCACGCAATTTGCGCAAAAGTCTCGCGGGCAGGCAGGCGCTTTTGCAACTGGGGGATCAAATCGGCCAAGGCCACATAAATAAAGCTGCTTGCAGCAATGGCCAATAAATACGGCTGCACCCAACCCAATTGGTCGAGCAGCGCATAGCCCAACCAGCCGCCCACCACTGTGGCCAGCCCTGCCGCGCTGAGCGACAGCAGTGCCTGTTTGCCGTCGCGCCCGGGCTGGCGCAGCACAATCAAATCGCCCACATGGTGCGGAATCTCGTGGGTGAGCACGGCCAAGGTGGCGGCCAAACCCAGCTGAAAATTGGCCATGTAGGCCGCGGCTATTAACACGCCATCGCCGAAACAATGCACGCTGTCGCCCAGCAACACCGCCCAACCGCCTCGGGGTTGGGCGTGGTTGGTGTGCTGCGCAGCGCCGTGGGTGTGCCCATGGGCATGTTGGTGCGCAGGGCTGTGGGCACTGGGCGCAGCGTGGCCATGCGCGTGGCCAGCATGGTGGTGCTCATGGCCATGGTGGTAAAGCTCGGCTTTGTCGAGCATAAAAAAGAACACCAGTCCACACAGTAAGGTGGTAAACAGCTCCTGCGCCCCTGCTTGGCTCTCAAACGCTTCTGGCAACAGGTGCATAAAGGCCGTGGCCAAGAGTGCGCCTGCGGCCAAGCTCAAAAGGTGCTGGGTGTAGCGCGCCAGCACGCCGTAGGCCAGCAGCCCAGCGATCCAAACGCTGCCCACGCCTGCTACCAAGGTGCCGATGGTGATGTAGATTGCATTCATTTACTATATATTTAATAGCGTACTATGACGTTGTGACAGCGACAATGGCCATTTTCATTGAAAACAATAAAAAAACCGCCCGTAGGCGGCTTTTAATGGCTAAAAAGCGGCTAAGCGCTGATTATGCAACCCCATTGGCCTTAAACCAAGCCAACGCGCGTTTGAAACCGTCTTCGGCGGGTTCTTTGCGGTAGCTGGGGCGGTAATCGGCGTGAAAAGCGTGGGGAGCGCCGTCGTACACATGGAACATGCTCTTTTTGGCCGCCGCCGAGCCAGCCGCCAAGGCCACTTTCATTTTTTCGACGGTATCCAATGGAATGCCAGTGTCTGCGCCACCATAGAGGCCGAGCACTGGGCCTGCGATTTTGTCCACATGGTCAATGGGGTTGGTGGGTGACATGGGGTTGGCAGCGCCCACCAGTCGGCCATACCAGGCCACTCCAGCTTTGACCGCTGGGTTGTGCGCGGCATACATCCAAGTGACGCGCCCGCCCCAGCAAAAACCAGTAATCGCCAGCTTGGAGGTGTCGCCGCCATTGGCCGCAGCCCATTTGGTCACACCGTCTAGGTCGGCCATGACTTGCGCATCGGGCACTTTGCTGACCACTTCGCGGAACAAATCAGCCATCACGTTGTATTTGGTGGGGTCGCCTTGGCGGGCATAGAGCTCGGGGGCAATGGCCATGTAGCCTTCTTTGGCTAGGCGGCGGGCGGTATCGGCAATGTATTCGTGCACACCAAAAATTTCTTGAATGACCAACACCACGGGTAAATTGGTTTTGCCTGCGGGCGCAGCGCGGTAAGCGGGGAATTTAAAACCGTTGACTTCAATCATCACCTCACCCGCAGTCAGGCCGTCAGACGAAGTTTTGATGGCGGTTTGCGCCACAGCCGCGCCCACAGTAGCGGCGTAGCCAACGCCAAATGCGGCTTTCAAGGCGGTGCGGCGGTTGGCCGTGTTGGCAATACTGTCGGTCGCATTCAGAAGAGCGTGCGCATCTTGCACGGCATGGGGCAGGGTTTGGGGGGTCAGCATCGAAAAATCTCCAAGGGTTTAAGGTTTAGACTCAGCCAGTATCCGATCTTCGGACATCCTGTGCAAGCTTAGGGTTATAAGAATACCTAAACTTCACATAAGTTCAATTTTTTATCTAGGAGAAACCCCATGCCCACTATTCGCGTAGAAATGATGGAAGGCCGCACGCCTGCACAAAAGACCGCCTTGGTCAAAGCCCTGACCCAAGCTGTCGTAGAAAGCTTGGGCACCAAGCCTGAATCGGTGGATGTTTTGCTCTACGACATTCAGCGTGAACACTGGGCTACCGGCGGTGTGCAATGGAGCGAACGCCAATAGGCGGGCACACTGCCCTGCAAAGCGGCGACAATAGGGGTATGAAACTATCCGATGACATCAGCGCTGGACGCGGCAAACCGCTTACAGCCGAAGACGCCGAAGCGGCCAAACCCAAGACCCACACCAAGCGCGGCATGAAGCGCGGCTATTTTGTGCGCGGCCAGTTTGTGGCCGAAGGCAGCGAGCTCGACCTAGAGCTTAAAAGCGAATTTGCTTCTAGCCGCACTGTGGCCAAAGAGGAAAGCACCGCCCTGCAAGAGCTGGGCGAACAGCTCCTCACCCTGCCCGCAGCGGTGATTGCCAAGCTCGATTTGCCCGAAAAACTGGTCGATGCCGTGGCTGAAGCCAAGAAAATCACCAATTTTGAGGGCAAACGCCGCCAAATGCAGTACATCGGCAAGCTGATGCGCCGTGTCGAGCCCGAACCGATTCGCTCTGCCGTGCTGGCCCAGCGCGAGGGCAGTGCCGATGACAAAATCGCCCTCAAACAGTCCGAAAAATGGCGTGACCGCCTGATTGCAGACGATGCAGCACTGCAAGAATGGGTAGGCGAACACCCGGGCACCGACATTCAGCAACTGCGTTCTTTGGTGCGCCAAGCGCGCAAAGACGCGGCGGCGGCACTGGCTGCAATTCCCGCTGCTTCACCCCTACCCAGCGACGCCCCCGCGCCACTGCCCAAACAAAGTAAGGCCAGCAAAGAGATCTTTCAGCTTGTGCGAGCCGCACTCAGCTTGCAAGCCACGGCATCCAACAGCCTAGACGATGGCGACCAAGGCGATTAAGCGCTGGCTGTGCCGCGCAGCAGCAGGGCTACTGTGCGCCGCAGTAGGTCTGGCTGCGCAGGCCATGACGATAGAGGTCAAAGGCCATCAAGTTTTTGCCAGCGGACCGGTGGGAGACGACGTGCGACAGTTCGAACAAGCACTGGACAAGCCTGGTGTTGACACGGTAGTTTTCCTCAACTCCCCCGGCGGCGACCTGCAGACCGCCATGAGGGTCGGCCGCATGATAGCAGACAAAGGCGTCAACACCGTTATTGCGGGCTACTGCGTTTCGGCCTGTTCCATCATGTTCATGGGTGGAAAAGAGCGGCGCTTTTCTGGTGAGTTTCGCCCCGCACAAACCTATATCGGCATCCACGGAGCACACGACAAAACCACGCGGCAGGTCAACCCCACCATGCAGCCTCAAATATTTGCGTTTTACAAAACTGCTATGGGCGACAAGTTTGACTCTGCCATCATGAACCAAGCACTCTACCAAATGGACGATGCGGGGGCTATGCTGGTGGTCAACGATACTTGGCGCTCGCCCAGCCATGGCGCTGTTCACTGCAAAAGTGCACAAACACCTAGGCAACTGTGCACAAAATTTCCCTCAGTAGATGCCTTTAGCTTAGGTATCACCACCGCAAAAGATTTGGTCAGCCTCCAATTGCCCGAAGTCTTCAAAACGATTCCTGCTGTGCTGGGCCGGGTACTCAACACCCCAATAGACGATACGTCCGCTTACTTGCAAAACTTCAGCGAACGCCAATGCGCCACTGACCGCTGTAAGCTCGCCGTCCACAACTGGGCACAAGCCAAAGAGCACAAAGCCTTGGCCAGTCGAGCGGGCGCGCGTGGCATGGGTACGGCGCTCAACCGTGACAGTCTTGCCAACGCCGTTCTCACAGCTGTCTATTTTTGCAACCATATCCAGGGGCTGCTACCCGCACTGTGTGAGCCAGAAATCGTCAATGGCTATGACCTACGCAGTTTTTACCCAGAGTTCGCAAAACTGCACACAGATGCTTTGGCCAAAGTCAGCCCTCCAACCGACGCCACTTATGCCAACGAAGAGTACAGCGGTGGATTTACCAGTGCCCATGCGCTGCGAACCGACACATTCACAGACATCACACCGCAAACTTTGCCGGGCATCACCACGGTGCAGACCCGTGCGTTGACTCAGATGCTGCGCAGCAGCACGTCCCCCGTTGTGATTGACGTATTAGGCGGATCCAACGAATCTATTCCCACTGCTCTTGGTTTCGTCCGCGCTGGTCTAGCTTTTGCTGACAGCCGCACTGAGGCTGCATTTGAAACCCGATTTAGTGACATGCTCAAGTTGCTAGCACCCGACCCAGCGCAATCATTGGTTTTGTATTGTGCAGGCCGAAATTGTTGGCATTCAGTCAATGCTGCCCTACGCGCCAAGAAACTGGGCTACACCGCCGTTTACTGGTACAGAGGCGGCCTTGAAAGCTGGCAGGCGGCACAGCTTCCCACCGCTCCCTTTATGTTTCGCGCTGTGGCGCACTGAATTGATGACTGGTATACACCCCAACCCCTACGACCCCATCACCATTGGCATTGTCTCGGTGAGCGACCGCGCCAGCACCGGCGTGTATGAAGACAAAGGCCTGCCCGCCCTGAAAGACTGGCTGGGCAAGGCTTTGAGAAATCCCCTCACTTTTGAAGCGCGGCTGATCCCCGATGATCAACACACGATCAGCGAGACTTTAATTGCACTGGTAGACGCAGGCTGCTGTCTTATTTTGACCACTGGCGGCACTGGACCGGCCTTGCGGGATGTGACCCCCGAAGCCACGCTGGCGGTGGGCCACAAAGAAATGCCAGGCTTTGGTGAGCAAATGCGCCAGATCAGTTTGGCCTTTGTGCCTACAGCCATTTTATCGCGCCAAGTCGCGGTGGTGCGCAGCCATTGCCTCATCATCAACCTGCCGGGGCAACCCAAAGCCATTGCCGAGACACTAGAAGGCCTGCACAATGCAGCGGACGCAAGCCGCAGTGTGCCAGGTATTTTTGCGGCTGTGCCCTATTGTGTGGACTTGATTGGCGGGCCTTATATAGAAACCGATGCCGCGGTGTGCAAAGCATTTCGCCCCAAGTCTGCGCTTCGGGTGTTCGCAAATGCCTCGGCCTGAAGGCTTTGCGCGGCTTTACAGCCCTGCGCTGGCGTGACAAAATCCGCAATATGATCGAGAACGTGTTGCCGCTGTGCCCTGCACATGCGGGAAGTATCACGGTCGGTGCTTTAAATGTGCTTACTTTAGTGTCGACCATGCGGAGTTTGGCCGTTCACTCTGACAATATGGCCTTGCTTGACCTCTGTGCCTCTTAGAAAGTCCCTTGTATGTCCCATGTTCGCATTCTTTCCAAGCGCAGCACCTGTGCAGGCGCTGCTTTGCTAGTAGCCATGCTCGCTTCGGGCTCCTCGCTGTGGGCTCAGCAAGTGGCCACCAAAGCTGGGGCAGAACCCAGTTTGGTTTACACCATCAAACCCAAAGACAAACTGATTGTGTTGAGCAAGTCGCTCTTGGTCTCGCCTAGCGACTGGGCAGAAGTAGGGCGCTTTAACCAACTGAAAAACCCGAATACCATCACACCTGGCCAAAAAATTCGCATCCCACTGCGCTTGCTCAAGCCGATTGTGGCCAACGGCAAAATCATCAGTGTGGAGGGCGATGCCACCATGGGCACGCAGCCCATGCGCGTAGGCGCTGCGATGCCCGAGGGTGCGCAGCTGCGAACTGGAGCCAACAGTTCGGCCGTGGTAGAGCTGGGCGATGGCTCGCGGGTGCAAATTTTGCCCAACTCTATCGCCCAAATCATTTCCCAGCGGGCTTATTCGACTGACGCAGCCGCCCAAGCCTCGGCCAGCGCCTCGACCACTTGGTTTTCTGGTGCCATTCGCTTGGTGCAAGGCACGATTGACACGATTGCCAATAAAACGGCCAAACGTGCCCAACCGCTAGAAGTAACTACCCCTACATCGATTGTGGGCGTGCGCGGTACGCAGTTTCGCGTTGCCTACGAAGACCCCGTCAGCCAAGCCGCGCGCACCGAAGTCACCGAAGGCAATGTGCGCACCGACAACCCCAGGCAAGGCGTAGGCGCGAATGTGCCCAGTGGCTTTGGCGCTGTGGTCAAACCCAACGAACGCGAGCTCAAAACCGTGGCACTTTTGGTCGCGCCCGATCTGTCTGCCATGCCCAGCGAGGTTAACCGCAAAGACAATGCCGCCGCGTGGCCATTGCCCAGCTTGGCAGGCGCTGCGGGCTACAAAGTGCAATTGGCGCGTGATGCAAGTTTTTTGCAGTTGCTGGGTGAATTCAAAGCCGCCAGCGGCAGCATCAATTTGGCGGGAGCTCCCAATGGCGCTTGGCATGCGCGGGTGCGTGGCATCGACGCGAATGGCCTAGAGGGATTTGATGCCGTCAAAATGGTGCGCATCCAAGATGCTCCCGTCGTTGTGCCTGCGCCGACTCCTCGCGCAGTGTGGCCCACCACCTTAGGTGTTGGCGCTTCGGCACGTGCGCTGCCTGATGGCACTTTGTTGCTTTTGAATCTGTCGGCTACCGACACCCCCATGGCGCTGGTGGCTGACATTGCGTCAGATGCGCAGTTTAGCCAGGCGGTGCGTGCGCCTGTGGTCAACGGCCAAGTGACACTGCCGGTGCTCAAAGCAGGGCAGACGTATTTTCTGCGCATTAGCCCCGCTGTGGCTTCTGCGGCTATGGGCGCAGTGCGTTACCAGCTGGAGCTGCCGGGTAACTGGGCTAGCACAGTGATGCAAACCCAACTGGCGCTGCAAATTGTGACCGACCGATAAAGTCTGTCGCTTTTAAATTCTGCTTTTAAACCCCGACTCTTTAGGCATTGAAAAATGCCAACAAGTCACTTTTTTTAGCATACGCATCGCGCTGTCCCAGCTCCATCAGGGCTTGGGTAAAACCTGGCTCAAACAGCAAATAGCTGGCCAGCGATGCGCCGCCGCTCTCCCCGTTTTTTGAGTCCATTGCGCCCAAACCAGCCAAGGTATTGCGCGTGGCGCTTGGTAGGGTGTGGCAATAGGCTTGCGCCAGCGCATCGAGTGATTCGCTGGGGTGCATGGCCATCACTTGCACACTGCGGTAGGGCAACACGCCCGCCACCTCGCGCGGCAGTTGCCCAAGCGTGTCATTCATGCGCTTGGCCTGCTCGACATCGCTTTGCAAGGTGTCATGAAACACACTGGCCATGGCGTGGCCCATGATGCCGCCCAAGCTTGGGCGCTGGGCCGCTAGGGCATGATCCGCAGTAGCTGCGGCATCGGCAAAACCCGCACGCTCGGGTTGGCCTACTCCAATGACCAGCACCTTGTGCGCCCCCAAATGCAATGCAGGCGAGAGCGGCGATATTTGCCGCATTGAGCCATCGCCAAAAAACTCGCGGTGCGCATCCACCCACAGTGGCGTGGCAGGAAACAGCAGCGGAATGGCGCTTGAGGCCATCAAATGCTCGATAGTGATGGGCTCAAAGACGGCACGCCTGCCGGGACGCTGCCAAGGCATACCGCGTGCATCGTTTTTAGTGTGGCAAAAAGTCCAATGGATACCACTGCTGTAGCTTGACGCAGTAACGGCCACAGCGTGCAGCACCCCCGCCGCCAAAGCGGCTTCTACACCTGCTAAATCGATGGCACGGTGCAAGGTGTCGACCATAGGCATGGTGTCAAGTACCGCGCCGTGTTTGCGGGTGCGCTGGTGCAAACTCCAAGCGGCAGCCACCTTGCTGATGCGCACCCAAGGGGACACGTCCAATCGGTAAACATGCTCGGAGCGCAATTTGCCCCAAAACTGGTGCAAGCTGTCAAACGCGTCGCAGCCCAAAAGCGCCCTGCCCGCCAAAAAACTGGCATTGAGTGCGCCAGCGGATGTGCCCACCAAAATTTGGAACGGAAAATGACCAGTTGTGTTGGCATTGAACGCATTGGTTTGCAGTTTTAGTATGGCACCAATGGCCTGCAATGCGCCCGCTTGGTAGGCGGTGCGTGCGCCACCGCCCATCAGCACCAGCGCGGTAAGGGCTTGGGTGGGTCGGGTGAGGCCAGCGTGGATCAGCGTGCTCAAAGTCATGGCTTGCTTTGCAACACAGGGGCTTGGCTATTTACCCACCAGCTCTTGCAAGCGATTCGCCTCAAAACGCTGCGTGGTGGCAGCGTCTGTGGGCATGCAATCGGATTTTTGCTGCGTTGCCATGGTTTGGATGGTTTGCCACAGCAGGGTAATTTGCTCTTCTTGGCTGGCCGCACTGTCAATCAGGCCACGCAGGGCTTGGCTCAGTGGATCGTCATTTTGCGTCACGCCGTAGGCTGAAAAGCCCATTTTGGAGGCCACTTCTTCGCGTTTAGCATCGGTTTCAGCTTGGATAATCCGCGCAGGATTGCCCACTGCGGTAGCGCCTGCGGGCACAGGTTTGGTCACCACGGCGTTTGAGCCCACTTTGGCGTTGTCGCCCACAGTAAAGCCGCCCAAGACTTTAGCGCCTGCACCAATCACCACGTTTTTACCCAGCGTGGGGTGGCGTTTAGCGCCCTTGTAAAGCGCCGTGCCGCCCAAGGTGACGCCTTGGTATATCGTGCAACCATCGCCTATTTCAGCGGTTTCACCCACCACCACACCCATGGCGTGGTCAAAAAACACACATTGGCCAATTTTGGCAGCGGGGTGGATTTCAATACCCGTGAGCAAGCGCGTGATTTGCGAGGTAAAGCGTGCCAGCCATTGGAGGCCATGGTTCCAAAACCAATGGGCTCTGCGGTGCAGCACCACGGCATGTAGACCCGGATAACAGGTCAACACCTCCCAAGCGCTGCGCGCGGCAGGGTCACGGTCTAGGATGCATTGGATATCGGAGCGGATTCGGCTGAACATGAGCGATAGTGTAGCAATTTAGTCAGGTATCTGCACATTGCGGCTCTTTGGGCTGGCTTGCAGCGCGGCTCTGGCAATGCCGCGCAGGATGTGAACTTCCTCCTCGCGCAAGGTTGCACGGTTAAACAGCGTGTTCAAACGTGGCATGAGTTTTTTGGGCGCTGTTGGGTCAAGGTAATTCAAATGCACCAAGGCCTGCTCAAGATGCGCCAGCATGCCTGATACGGCGCGGGCATCGGCTAATTTATCGGTGGATTTTGCGTTGTGTTCTGCGCTTGCATCTGCATTGCCAAATCCTCCCAATACCAAGCGCCATTCGTAAGCAATCAACTGCACCGCAGCCCCCAAATTGAGCGAACCGAACTTGGGATTGGTAGGAATCTGCAAAGCCACATGGCAGCGGTAGACATCTTCGTTTTTCATGCCGTAACGTTCTGAACCAAACAAAAACCCCATATTTTGGATGTTTTCAGGCAGATGTCGCGGTGATACGGTCATATCACGCTCTGAATTTAGGAGCAACTCAAAGTGTGCGCGTGGTGTGCGCGTGGGCGGCCCAAAGTCGCGCGCTGTCATGGCTGTGGCGCAAAGGTGCGTCAAACCATCCAGCGCTTCGTCTAGCGTACCCACAATCCGCGCCTTGGCCAGCACGTCCAGCGCCCCACTGGAGCGCTGAATCGTCTCCTCCCGGCGCAGCACATTGTCCCAGCGCGGGGCCACCAATACCAAGTCGTCAAAACCCATGACTTTCATAGCCCGCGCCGCCGCGCCCACATTGCCCGCGTGGGAGGTGTCAATCAGGATAAAACGGGTGGTCATGGTGTTGGTGTAGTCAATGAATTACCAATGCGAGGGCTTACTTGCAGGCTTCTTTTTGGTAGTCACATGTTGGGGTAATTGCGCAGCAGACAGCTCGTGATCGGTAATAACGCGGCGTACCCAGTGCGCCAAAGGTGTCAACCGTTTATTAGGCACTCTGCCCTCTTCTTTGGCGCTCGGGCGTAGCGGCATCACTAACCCAATCGTGGCTGTTGGAACATCGTGTCGAATCCAGTGCAGTGCAGGCTCCAAATCGCTATCGTTTGAGCAAATCACCACTTGGTCGCAGAGCCCCCGCGACACATCACGGTAGGCGTGCAAGGCAATATTCACATCAGTTTGCTTTTCCTCAATCATCCACACTTTGGAAACTTGGTCTTTGGTTGGCGACATGCCTTCCACATTCGTAGGCAATACAGTCGTCTGAAAGATATGAAAACCGCTCACAATCTCGATCAAGTCTGGGTAAGTCGCTTGCAAAGCGCGGTGATACTGGGTTTGTGCGTGCTCAGAAGCTTGGCCATGCCTTGCATACGAAGCTTTTACGGGGGATGTGAAGAACTTGACGGCTAGTACTTGCGCGTCTGGGGTTTGTGGCAAAACTATCGTGTCGCGAAACAGTTTAACCAAATCCAACCATTTGAATTGCGTGCCTTTGAGTCGAGAATAATAGAGGTTGTAACCGTCAACGTAAACTATGGTTTTGAGCAAAATTGACCCCTAGAAGTGAAAAAGCCACCTTTCGGTGGCTTTTTCGCCCTAAGCCTGAGCCAACTGAATGACACCGCGAAGGGATTGTATATTTATATTCTAGCTCAAAGTACACCTTATAAGGTGTACTTTCAAACCCAAAAATTCACAGAGTTGCGCATTTCCCAATTGAGCAATGCCGTACTACAAGTTGAACCGTATGTATTTGAACAGTATTTTCGTGGGAAAATAGCCCTATTGTCGCGTGCATCGCCTTGCGGCCTCTTAACTCTTCACACAATTTATGTCCAGCAACCTCCACCCCATGCTCAATACGGCCGTGAGCGCCGCACGCGCCGCTGGCGCTATTATCAACCGCGCTGCGCTAGACATCGAATCCGTGCGGATTTCGCAAAAGCAGGTCAACGACTTTGTGACCGAGGTAGACCAAGCCAGCGAGAAGGCCATTATTGACCTGCTGCTCACGGCCTACCCCGACCACGCGATTTGGGCCGAAGAATCTGGCAAAGAGCATGGCAACCAAAGCTCAGACAATGTCTGGATCATTGACCCGCTGGACGGCACAACGAATTTTATCCACGGCTTTCCGGTGTATTGCGTGAGTATTGCGCTGGCCGTGAAGGGCAAAATTGAGCAGGCCGTGATTTATGACCCCACCCGCAACGACCTGTTCACCGCCACCAAAGGCCGCGGTGCATACATGAACGACCGCCGCATCCGCGTGGGCAAGCGCAGCCAATTGTCGGACTGTTTGGTGTCCACGGGTTTTCCGTTTCGTCCGGGCGATGATTTCCCCAAATACATGCGCATGTTTGGCGACGTGATGCAACGCACCGCCGCCATGCGCCGCCCAGGGGCCGCTGCGCTGGATTTGGCCTATGTGGCCGCTGGCTTTTGCGATGCGTTTTTTGAAACCGGCTTAGCGCCTTGGGACATGGCCGCAGGCTCTCTCTTGGTGCAAGAGGCAGGCGGTTTGGTGGGCAACTTTACAGGCGAGGCCAACTTTTTAGAGCAAAAAGAATGCATGGCCGCCAACCCGAAAATTTATGGCCAGTTGGTCAATGTGATTGGCAAATACAGCAAGTTTGCATCCGCTGGGGAGAAGGCTGGTGTGCGTCAGGCCGCTTCTGCTGCCACTCCCCCTGACGGGGCCGATGCTTTAGTTTGAGGCTGATTTTTCTTGATTGCTTTTGCCCGCGCATGGCACGCCAGCTAGCAGTATGAAAGCGCAAGACCTGTCCGCCCACACGCCCATGATGCAGCAGTATCTGGGCCTTAAAGCAAATTTTCCCGACACGCTTTTGCTCTACCGCATGGGCGATTTTTATGAATTGTTTTTTGCCGATGCAGAAAAAGCCGCGCGTTTACTGGACATCACGCTCACCAAGCGCGGCCAGTCGGCCGGTGAGCCGATTCCTATGGCGGGTGTGCCTTTTCATGCGGTAGAAACCTATTTGGCGCGGCTGATTAAGCTGGGCGAGTCGGTGGCTATTTGCGAGCAAGTAGGCGAGGTGGGCGCAGCCAAAGGCCCCGTGGAGCGCAAGGTGGTGCGTGTGGTTACCCCCGGCACGCTCACCGATTCAGCGCTGCTCAGCGACAAAACCGATGCGGTGCTGCTGGCCATCCACCAAGCGCCACGCAACCAACTGGGTATTGCTTGGATGTCGGTCACGCAGGCTGAAATACGCCTTGCGCAGTGCGGCCAAGACGAGCTGGCCGCATGGGTGAGCCGCGTAGCGCCCACTGAACTGATCTACAGC
>JANOYR010000294.1:0-8303 GCA_031428975.1 Polaromonas sp.
AGACGTGGCCTACCGCTATTTCTCTACCGCCAGCCGCAAGTTCATCATTGGCGACGCGCCCGGCCACGAGCAATACACCCGCAACATGGTGACCGCCGCCAGCAGCGCCGACGCAGCCGTGGTCTTGGTGGATGCCACCAAGCTCGACTGGCAAAACGCCGCGCTCACGCTTTTGCCGCAAACCCGCCGCCACAGCCTGCTGGTGCATTTGCTGCGCGTGCCCAGCATCGTCTTTGCGGTCAACAAGCTCGATGCCGTGCATGATGCCAACTTGGCCTTTGCCAACATCAGCGCGGCGCTGAATAGCTTTGCGGCCAGCGCGGGCATTGCCGTGCACAGCATTGTGCCTATTTCCGCCCTCACAGGAAGCGGCGTTGTGGATCAATATGATTCATTGTCGTCGTATAGTGGTCAAAGCTTGCTATCGATACTAGAGCGTTTACCTGCTGGCGTGGCCGAGACGGACCGCCCCTTTGCCTTCCCTGTGCAATGGGTAGAAAAGTTTTCTAGCTCGTCCGATACTAGCCAAGGCCGCCGCGTTTTTTGGGGCCGCGTGGCCACGGGCAGCGTGCGCGTGGGTCAGCAAATCACTGTGCTGCCCAGCGGCCAAACCGCCACTGTGGCACAGGTGCTTGACCATGCCCGCGCCCCAAGCAGCATCGACGCGGGTTTGTCCGCAGGCATCACGCTGGACCGCGAGGTTGATGTCTCGCGCGGCGACTGGTTGCTAGCAAACGATGCGTTTGCGCCATCGCGCAACATCACCGGCACCATTGCCTGGATGGACGATGCGCCGCTAGTGGCAGGCCGCGTGTATTGGGCGCTGCACGGCCACCGCTGGGTCAAAGCCAAGGTGGCGCGCATCACGCACCGCCTGAACATCCACACCCTGGCGCACGAGCAGGCCACAGAACTAGCGCCCAACGAGATTGGCGGCATTGAGCTGGCCTTGCAAGAACCGCTGGCCACCCTGCCCTATTTGCAGTCCAAAACACTGGGCGCACTCATCTTGGTGGACACCGCCAGCCACAAAACCTCAGGCGCGGTGTTGATTAGTTAGCCCGCCCCGTAATTTCAGCCCAAAACCCAATAAAATCAAGGGTTAACACGGATATTGATAAAAATGACCCACATCGTTACCGAAGCCTGTATCAAATGCAAATACACCGACTGCGTCGATGTATGCCCCGTCGACTGCTTCCGCGAAGGCCCCAACATGCTCGTCATCGACCCCGATGAATGCATCGACTGCGCGGTCTGCATCCCCGAGTGCCCCGTCAACGCCATCTACGCCGAAGAAGACGCGCCTGCTGACCAGCTGCACTTCATCAAACTCAATGTCGAACTCTCGCAAAAAGCGGGCTGGAAAAGCATCACCAAACGCAAACCTGCTCCGGCGGATGCCGATGAGTGGAAAGACGTGATGCCTAAGTTGGCTTTGTTGGAGCGCTGAGTTTTTTAATTCGGACTTGGCCGGACGCAGAGGACGCAAAAGTTACGCAGAAGACGCAAAAAGAATACCAAAAAATATTGAGTTTTTGTACTGTTATTTTTTTTAGTATTTATTCATTTAATATATTTTTAATAGCAATAAATGACCTTATAACGCTGACATTGACGTATTTTTATTAATTTTTTGTATTTTCTATCAGTATTCTTTTGCGTCTTCTGCGTAACCTTTGCGTCCTCTGCGTCCGGCAGTTTTGTATCAAAGCCTTTCAAGTATTCAGAGATAAATCATGGAACCCAATGTGAATCAAGAAGTGATCAACACCGCTAATGCCCACGATGGCGCTATTCAAACCGACGCGGTGATTATTGGCGCGGGCCCTGTGGGCTTGTTTCAGGTGTTTGAGCTGGGGCTGCTTGAGGTCAAAGCGCATGTGATCGACAGCTTGGCCTACCCCGGTGGGCAGTGCATTGAGCTGTATCCCGACAAACCAATTTACGATATCCCTGCCGTGCCCGTGTGTACCGGCAAAGAGCTCACCGACAGTTTGCTCAAGCAAATTGAGCCTTTTGGTGCCACTTTTCATTACGGCCAAGAAGTCACCACGGTTGAAAAACAAGCCGATGGCCGCTTTTTTGTCGCCACGTCCAAAGGCACCACGTTTTTAACCAAAACGATCTTCATTGCCGCAGGTGTAGGCGCTTTTCAGCCGCGCTTGCTCAAAGTCGACGGGCTCGATGCCTACCAAGACACGCAGCTGCACTACCGCGTGCGCGACCCTGCCCTATTTAAAGACAAAAACTTGGTCATCGTGGGCGGTGGCGACTCTGCGCTAGATTGGGCGCTTAATTTTGCGCAAGAAGGCCCAAACAAAGCGGAATCAGTGATCTTGCTGCACCGCCGCGACGGCTTCAAAGCAGCGCCTGCCAGTGTGGCCAAAATGCGCGCCCTGTGCGATGCCCATGAAATGCAATTCACCGTCGGCCAAATCACCGACATAGAGTCCAAAGACGGCCAGCTCACGGGCGTGAAAGTCACCGGTGGCGACGGCGTGACCCGCCTCATGCCGCTGGATATGCTCCTTGTTTTCTTTGGCTTGTCGCCAAAGTTAGGCCCCATTGCCAACTGGAGCCTAGAAATCGAGCGCAAGCAGCTCAAGGTAGACACCGAAAAGTTCAGCACCAACACCCCCGGCATCTTCGCCGTGGGCGACATCAACACCTACCCCGGCAAAAAGAAGCTCATCTTAAGCGGCTTCCACGAATGCGCCCTAGCCGCCTTCGGCGCCATGCCCTTCATCTTCCCCGACAAAAAAGTGCATTTGCAATACACCACCACCTCACCCAAGCTGCACAAAGTGCTGGGGGTGGAGAGTCCGGTTTTTGATTGATGCACAGCTGGTTCTTGACTACTAGTACCTAAAGTTGCGTCTTTGGGCGAGACATAATCGCGCGTTCAAATTCAGCATCTACCGCGCGCGATCGACTAACAGTCAAAGCTTTGTAACGGTCATATTCAAATTCTGCTTTTGATTGTGCCGCATCGTGAGAAATGCAACCAGCGTGGGTCAAGATATCGCGCTCGTTGAGTGTTAAAAAACCATCCAGTTTGGCAATCCATTCCACCATGTGCATGGGCACGCGACGCATAGCTTGGCCTCCAGCAAACACCAGATATTGCTCGATCAGATTGTTCAGAGCCGCCATTTCGGACTCGGTCAGATAATTTTTGGCGATGGATACATCGCGCTTGCGGATCGCCGCACCACGCCAATTTGTTAGCCCCAGATTGGGCTGGCTGGCATCGACCCGGGTATGCACAATCTCGGCGGCGGTCTGCCCTGTGATGGCCCAATGCACCTTGTTTTGCACCGTCTTGAAAAACCCAATGCTGATCTCTTGTGTAGGGTCGTAATCGATGCTGGTGGCGTAGATGTCGGTGATTTTTTGGTAAAAACGCCGCTCGGAGGTGCGGATATCCTGAATGCGGCGTGTCAGCTCGTCAAAGTAGTCAAACGGCACATCCGGGTTTTTCAAGCGCTCGTCATCTAGTAAAAAACCCTTGACGATGTATTCCCGCAGCCGCTGGGTGGCCCACATCCGAAACCGTGTAGCAACAAAGCTTTTAACACGGTAGCCGACGGAAATAATCACATCCAAGTTGTAGACATCCACTCGCCTTTGGACGGACCGTGCACCCTCCTGGCGAACTAACAAGGATTCCTTGTGAGTTGCCTCCCGCTCCAACTCACCTTCCGAATAGACGTTTTGCAGGTGCAAACTCACGTTCTGTTGGGTGGTTTGGAAAAGCTCTGCCATTTGCCCCTGCGTGAGCCAGACCGTCTCGCCCTCAAAGCGCACATCAATCTTCAGCTTGCCGTCTTCGGCCTGGTAGACCAGAAACTGCCCCTCAAGGGGTGATGACAATTCTTCATCCATTTGATTACGCTCCTGTTTCAGCGGCGACGGGTTCAGACTCCACCGTCGGTATTACCAGAAATTGAAATTTCGCTTTTTTCAGCATGGCTAGAAACGCTTGGCCGTTACCTGTCAATTCCTTTTCAGTCCAAGTCTGATAAATCAAAAGCCAGCTCCTGTCTTGATCCCGATGGCCTGCGGATTTGAGCTGCATGGCGCGGGTTTTGACCGCTTTTTGCAGTTGCTTTAAGCCGTGCATTGGTGCGTATTCCAGCAACAGAACATTCACCACACAATCATCCAAGGGCATGACCGCCAACAATTCAGCTTCCGTGACGGGGATGGCAATTTTGTGTTTCAGTGCGTAGTACAGGGCGTGTGCAATCGTGTCCGGATAGAGCTTTTGCATTCCTAGACGAACAAGCTCAGCTGCGAACTTGGCAATTTTTGTTTCAATACCTGTATAACGGTATCTGTCAAAAACAAATTTATCCAAAATTGGCACTAAATAGGGGTACAAAATAGCTAGGTTGATAGCTTCCTGCACATAGAGCCGCTTCGCCCTTTGGCTTAACTTTCGCTCACCGTGCTTGTCCGCCAGCATCTTGAGCGCGTAGTTCAAGGGTGCCGATGTTCCGGCAGATTGTGCGTTTTCAAGCGCCAGATCAAGAAACGAACGAATGGTTGAAAAACCCAGTTCCTCGCCCTTTGGGAAAATAAAGCGCTGTAGTGCTAGCTTCCAGTTTTCTGAACTGGGGCGTGGCAAAGGCAAAATGCGCGTCTTCTTCTCGTTGAGCGCCATTTCATAATTGCGCAGACTGAGCCCCAAATTCTTGATGAAACTCTCTGCATCCTCATAGGTGTTGGCATAATACGTGTAGTCATCAATATGGCGAGTGAGCTTCTTATGCCCTTTGGTCTGCAACATAGTATCGATACTGGTGAGAATGATTTCAGCAATGATGTTGGATGCATGGGGTCCAATCAGTAAACCATTCGTTTGCATATCACGGGTGTTCTGGGTGCATCTATCCAGCAGGTTGCCGTACAACTTGATTGGACAGTCTGTCCCCTTGGCAGCCGTTAAACCATGAAGCGCCCAAGGAATCGTGTGCGTGTACATGCTCGGAAAGCAACGGGCAATATCGGCCTTGACAACAAACTTCGCCCCGGAGCGCCATTCAATTTCATCCTCTTCAAACTGATAGCGCTCCACTCCCTTGTAACTCATCTCAAAGATGCAGCCGCCACCTACATGTCGGACGTGTACACGGCTGATTGCAGGAGAAGGCTTGGCGCAGTGCACCTTGATTTCTTCCCAATATTTTTTGATTGCTATCGCTTGTAGGGAATAGCTTTCAGGGTGGGGAATGCCAAGATGTCGGGGGATATTGATGTCACGGATTGCATCGTAGCGAATGTAGTCATGCGATCTTTTCTTGACCGCATTAGTAAGTGCGCGGCTATCGGCATTTTCGAGAACGGCCACCATCGACGTGGCGGCCAACTCTGCTAACCCTTTTGACGTAAAGCAGGGCGGCACCTTTTCAGCGAACAACCCGAAGTCAAGCAGACCGGTCGATACATCATCTGGGCTGAGGTCAATTTTTTTAAAGTCTAGTTCAAACATGTGCACTGCGTTTTAGTGAGAATCTGCTGTTTTTAGCTAGGCAATACCCTAATAGGATGCTTCAGAAATTACCTAGCCTCTTAATATAGAGGGGAACGCCCATTTTGCAGCGTTTTATAACCAATAAATCCCATGAAACAAGTTTGCATAGACACAGACTACCTAATCATCGGCAGCGGCGCTGTCGCTATGGCGTTTGCCGACACGCTGTTTCATGAGACCGACGCGCGCATGGTGATCGTGGACCGGCACCACGCGCCGGGGGGGCATTGGAACGATGCGTATCCGTTTGTTAAGCTGCACCAGCCTTCGGCCTATTACGGGGTAAATTCTCGCCCACTTGGCACGGGGCTTAAAGATGCAACGGGTATCAATGTGGGCATGTGTGAGCGTGCCAGTGCGGCTGAGCTGCTGCATTATTATGAGCATCTGATGCGGGATATGGTGGCCTCAGGAAGGGTGCAGTATTTTCCCATGAGCGATTACACGGGGCCGGCGACTGACACTGCGGGTCATGGTGTGGATGACGGCCACCATGGCAATGTGCATGCGTTTTCTGCCCTCACGTCTGGCCGCGTCACGCAGGTTAAGGTGGGCAAAAAAGTGGTGGACACCACCTATTTGCAAACCGCTGTGCCATCGACCACGCCGCCCAAATATAGTGTAGCGCCTGAGCACACGTGCGTGCCAGTCAACGGCATTGCGCGCATTGCCAAGCCCGCTGCGGGCTACCTCGTGGTGGGCTCGGGCAAAACAGGCATTGACGCTTGCCTATGGCTGCTAGAAAACGGCACCGACCCTGACAGCATTACCTGGATCATGCCGCGCGATGCGTGGTATTTCAACCGGCTCAACATGCAGCCAGGCGAAGAGTTTTTTGCGCAGTCTTATGGTGGCTTTGCGGCGCAACTCGAGGCAGTGGCGCAGAGCAATTCGGTGGACGAGGTGCTGGCAAATTTGGAAAGCGCTGGCCAACTGCTGCGCTTAGACAGCAGCATCACCCCCACGATGTACCACGGAGCGGTGATGTCGCGCTCTGAAATTGCGGAGCTGGGCAAGATCAAACGCATTGTGCGCATGGGGCGGGTGCAGCGCATTGAGCGCGACCAAATTGTTTTAGACAAGGGAACAGTGCCCTGCCAAGCGGGCATGCTGGTGGTGGACTGTTCGGCCAGTGCTGTGAAGGTGCGCCCCATTATTCCCGTATTTAACGGCAACACCATCACGCCGCAATTCATCCGCACCGTGCAGCCCACGTTCAGCGCCGCCATGATTGCGCATGTGGAGGCCATGTATGACGACGAAGCCACCAAAAACGCGATTTGCACGGTGGTGCCCCTGCCCGACACGCCTGTGCATTGGCTGCACATGATGGCGGTCAACATGGGCAACCAGCAACGTTGGTCAAAAGACAAGGCGCTTAGCCGTTGGGTTGCCAATTCGCGCCTCGACGGTTTTAGCGCCTTGGCCGCCAGCGTGACACCGGATCAACCCGAAAAAATGGCCTTGCTGATGCGCTACCGCCAAAACGCAGGCCCAGCAGTGATGAAGCTGGCGCAGCTGTTGAAATAACAGCATTCGCAAACGCCCAGCCCACTTACTAGGGCTTGGACTAGGGCTTGGGCAAACGCAGCGCCAGCCAAGCAATCAGCACTGCACCCACCACCACCGCCGACAGTGCCCAGCTTAGCGAAGCCGCTTGCGCAATAGCCCCAATCAGGGGCGGCCCGGCCACAAAGCCTAAAAACCCAACCGACGACACTGAGGCAATGGCACTGGGCGGCGCAACGCCGGGCACGCGCGAGGCGGCCATGAAGAGAATGGGCACAATGTTGGCAAAACCCACGCCCACCAGTGCAAACCCCAGCAAGGCCACCGTGGGCTGGCGTGCCAGCAACACCACCGCCATGGCCAGCGCCGCCAGCACCGCGCTGCCAGAGAGCAAATGCGCTGGGCTCAGGTGTGTGCGCAGCCAGTCGCCCACAAAGCGCGTGGCCGCCATAGCCCCCGAAAAACTGGCATAGCCCAACGCCGCCAAGGCGGGCAGCGCCCCCGTTTCTTGGCGCATGTACAGCACACTCCAGTCGTACATAGCCCCCTCAGCGAGCATGCCCAGTGCCGCCAACAGGCCCAGCAAGGCCAGCACACCGCGTGGAAACTGGTAGCCGGAGGGCAAATCAGCTGCTTTGGGCTGCGCGGGCAGCATGAAAAGGCTGGCACCAAAAGCTACTGAAATAATAGCTACAGAAGTCCACAGCAATTGCGCCAGCGGCGAAATACCTGCATGAATTAAATACGCCATAAGCCCCGCCCCCGCCATGCCACCCAAGCTGAACATGCCATGAAAACCGCTCATGACCTTTCGGCCCGTGCGCTCCTCAATGTATGCGCCTTCGGCATTGATGGCCACGTCAAACAGCGCCGCACCTGCGCCAAAAAACAGCATGGCAACCAGCAGCACGGCAAAATACGGCGTGGCAAGCGCCAAGGCCAGCGCCAGCGCCAGCAGCGGCGCAGTGCATTGGCTGACCCGCCGTGCGCCCAGTGTGGACACCAGCGAACCCGCCTTCACAAGGCTAAAAACAGCACCCACCGCCGCCACCAGCAGTGCCAGCGCCAAGCCGCCTTCAGAAATAGCGTAATGCGCTTTGACCGAAGGAATATGCGCCCCCCAAGCACCCGCAGCGCCGCCGAGTATGAAAAACTGTGTGCGGGTGGCCCATTTGGCGGTTTGCAGGGCTAAAAGTGGTGGATTCAACATGGGGGCAGTATAGGCGCTGGCCTTTTATGTGCAGTTTTAAGCCTG
>JANOYR010000295.1:0-3624 GCA_031428975.1 Polaromonas sp.
CAGATCAACGCCAAAAAGCACCAAGACCCCAACCTGTGGGAAACCATCGTCAAGCGCCTGCGCATCGACTGGACATTCAATTCCAACGGCATTGAAGGCAGCACGCTCACGCGCGGCGAAACCCATTTTTTCCTGTCTGAAGGATTGACTGTCGAGGGCAAACCGCTCAAAGATTTTATGGATGCGCAAAACCATGCTGAAGCGATTGACATGCTATTTGACGTGGTGGCCAGCCAATTGCCGATTACCGAGGGCTTCATCAAAGAAGTCAACGCCTTGATTCTGCGCGGCGTAGAGTTCACCCCCTCCAAAGCGGCCAGCGGCCAAATCACCCGCAAGCCCGCACACCCCGGGCAATATAAAAAACTAGCCAACCATGTGTTGCAACCCGACGGCACACTGCACACTTACGTGGAGCCCATCCACGTACAAGACCAGATGCAAGCTCTGGTTGAATGGATCAATACCCACTTGCACACCACCCACCCTCTTGAAGTAGCCGCCCTAGCCCACTACCACATGGTGCGTATCCACCCCTTTGACGACGGCAATGGCCGTGGCGCACGCATCCTCATGAACCTGATTTTGATGCACAAAGGCCATTTTCCCGCTGTGATTCGACTTGATGCCAAACGCCAATACCTAGAAACATTGGCGCAGGCAGACGGCGGCAATACAGCGCCTTTTGTGGCCTATATTGCTGATGCAGTTATCAGCACCAATGCATCGGTGATTCAAGCGCTAGGGCCAGCTGAACCTGGCCAAGAATCCCAAGATTGGGTGGATGCACACTTGACCGAACCAGATGACGATGGATTTGATGCTGCGCGGTTTAAATCTGAATTGCTGCTGGCGCAGCGCAACGTGCAAAACCCCTAAACCCAATGACCACTCCCAATATCCTGAGCACCTTAGACAGTCCCAACTCCGCCTAAAAAGTGTTTCTGTAATTTAATTCACAAAATGTCTTCAAAAGAATTTTCTACTGGCCTAGTCATCCAAGGCTTCAAAGCGCCCCTACGTTTGTCCGACTTCAAACTCGCCGCTTTCGACATGGATTCCACGCTGATTAATATCGAGTGTGTGGACGAAATTGCCGATGCGGCGGGGCGCAAGGCCGAGGTGGCGGCCATTACCGAAGCGGCCATGCGCGGGGAGATTACGGATTACAAAGACTCGCTGCGCCGCCGTGTGGCGCTGCTGGCGGGTGTGCCAGTGGCGGCTATGCAAGAAGTGCTGACGCAGCGCATGCAGATTAACCCGGGTGCTATAGAATTAACACAAGCCTTTAAAGCAGCGGGTATGAAACTGCTGCTGGTATCGGGCGGGTTCACCTATTTCACTGACCATATTCGTGACCGCTTGCAGATGGATTTTGCGCGCTCTAATGTGCTTGAGATTGCGGATGGCAAGCTCACAGGCAAACTGGTAGACCAGGCTTGGGGTGACATTTGCGACGGAGAGGAAAAGCGCAAAATGCTGCTGGTCACCTGCGCCCAGCTGGGCATCAACGCCAAGCAGTCCATAGCCGTGGGCGACGGTGCCAACGATTTGCCCATGATGGGCGTGGCCGGATTGTCAGTGGCCTACCACGCCAAGCCCAAAGTGCGCGAGCAAGCCATGGTGGCCATCAACGCAGGCGGTCTAGATCGGCTTTTAGAGCTTTTTTAGAACTGTGTGATTTGCAGTGGGCTGGGATTTGTACGGGCGCAACGGCATCAAGGAGGAGGCCAAAGGCCGGAGCATAGCCGTTGAATCAATACTGTTTGTTTAGCTTATAAAGCGCTTAGTCTGACGCGCCCGATCAGCGTATGGGCTCTCCCGCCGCTCCCTCATGGCGGCATACCGCAAATCGGTCGGACGGCAGAGCCCATACGCTGATCGGGCTATGCTCGCTTTTAGGTTTTAATACCGGAATCAACCGCTTTTAGGGCTATATTTACTATGTTTTTTAGTAGCATACTATGACCTTTTAACGGTGACATCTGCACTTTTTCTTCAAAAGTACATGCCGTGCCAATGACACTCCAAACACCTTGCCAGCGCGCCCTATTGCCAACCAAGCACTGCGGCTAACGCGCTCTGTGCCAAGTCTGTGCAAGTTCGCACAGGGTTGGTCACGCTACGGCTAATCGAGCGTTGTGCCGCAGGGCTGGGCGGGGTGTTTTAGCAGTTTATGGCTGCGTTTTATGCCTTTTATTTAGGTGGATAAAATGCAGTTGTCAGCGCAAAAACGTCAGAGTATGCTACATATTGAGTAGTAAATACAGTGCAAAGCGCGGCTGATTTGGTATTAAAACCTAAGAGCGAGCATAGCCCGAGCAGCGTTTTGGCTCTGCCGTCCGACCGATTTGCGGTATGCCCGCCATGAGGGAGCGGCGGGAGCGCCAAAACGCTGCTCGGGCGCGTCAGAACAAGCATTTTCAAAAAGCTGAACAAGACCTTTTCAACAAACAGTATTGGCCTCAAATCCGTCCAATCCAAACGCCGTGGTGTGCGCATCCGTGTATTGAGTACGCCGCTAAAAAAGGCCAATGTCACTGAAAAAAGGGCTATGGCATGCTATAAAATAAATAGCAATTCAATTTATTTTGCAACTAATTCAGGATGCATCACCGGATGAACTGCAGCACTAGTCAACTCAGTTTTAATCGCGCCGGGCGCTGTTTTGCGGGCAAACAGGGTGTACATGGTGGGCACCACAAAAATGGTGAGCAATGTGCCCAGCGACATGCCGCCCACAATCACCCAGCCAATTTGCTGGCGGCTTTCTGCCCCTGCACCGGTGGCCAGCGCCAGCGGCAGCGCCCCCAACACCATCGCGCCCGTGGTCATCAAAATAGGCCGCAAACGCTGCGCCGCTGACCGCTTAACGGCTTCTAGCGCACTCAGGCCGTCTTCCTCGCGCAGCTTATTAGAAAACTCCACAATCAAAATGCCGTGTTTGGTGATCAGCCCCACCAGCGTAATCAGCCCAATTTGGCTGAACACATTGAGCGTGCCCCCGCTCCACTGCAATGCCGCCAGCGCCCCCACCATCGACAGTGGCACGCTCAGCATGATGATGAATGGGTCGATAAAGCTTTCAAATTGTGCAGCCAAGACGAGGTAAATGAACAAAAGCGCCATGATGAACACAATTAACAGCGAATCGGATGCCTTGCGAAACTCGCGGCTTTGGCCGTTCAAGTCGGTGGCATAGCCCGGACGCAGCACTTTTTTAGAGGTAGCATCCATAAACTCTAAGGCTTGGCCTAGCGAATAGTCGGCGGCCAAATTGGCGGTAATAGAGGCGGAGCGGCGTTGGCCAAAATGGTTGAGCTCGCGCGGCACCACCACCTCGCGCAGCTTCACCAGCGCCGACAGCGGAATCATGACTTCGTTGCGCCCGCGCACAAAGATTTTTTCAATATCGTCTGGGGTGTCGCGGTCGGTGGTGTTGGTTTGTACGATCACGTCGTATTGCTCGCCCTCGCGCTTGTAGCGGGTAACCTGTCTGCCGCCCAGCATGGTTTCTACTGCGCGGGCCACTGCCTCCACACTCACGCCCATGTCGGCAGCCCGCTCGCGGTCTACCTCCATTTTGATTTCGGGTTTGTTCAGGCGCAAATCGGTGTCCACCTG
>JANOYR010000296.1:0-4346 GCA_031428975.1 Polaromonas sp.
GTGGCTACCGTGGGTGCGCTGCTGCCCCCTGCTGAAGATGGCAAAGCCTTTGAAATCAAGCTGGGCAAACTGCGCGGTGTGGAAAGCCAAGGCATGCTGTGCTCGGCCAGCGAGCTCAAAATCAGCGAAGAATCCAGCGGTTTGTATGAATTGCCTGCAGATGCTCCGCTGGGCGCTAGTATTCGCGACTATTTGGCACTCGATGACACGATTTTTACCCTGAAGCTCACACCCAATTTGGGCCATTGCTTGAGTGTGTATGGTGTGGCACGCGAAGTGGCTGCTATCACAGGGGCGCCGCTGATCACGCCCAGCTTCCCCGCGGTGGCTGCTACCTTAAGCAACAAACTGGCGGTGACAATCTCTGCCCCTGACCTGTGCGGCCGTTTTTCTGGCCGCATCATGCGCGGCGTGAACACCCAAGCCAAAACACCCGCTTGGATGGTGGACCGCCTAGCCCGCTGTGGGCAGCGCAGCGTCACACCACTGGTAGACATATCGAACTACGTGATGTTTGAGTTTGGCCGCCCCAGCCATATCTTTGACCTTGACAAGATTCATGGCGGCTTGGAAGTGCGCTGGGGCAGGGTGGGCGAGAGTCTCAAGCTCTTAAATGGTAATTCTATAGAAATTGATGGCAATGTCGGCGTCATATCGGACGATGCTGCTATCGAATCATTAGCAGGCATTATGGGTGGCGATGCCACGGCGGTGTCTGACGATACACAAAACATCTACATTGAGGCCGCTTTTTGGTGGCCCGATGCGGTGGCAGGGCGATCACGCCGCTTTAATTTTGCCACCGACGCAGGCCACCGCTTTGAGCGCGGCGTGGATCCCAGCCTCACGGTGGAGCATATTGAGCACATCACGGCGCTGGTGCAAAGCATCTGCGGCGGGCAAGCTGCTGCCATGGACGACCAAATCAGCAAGCTGCCTGCACGCCCAGCCGTGGTGCTACGCGTGGCGCGGGCAGCCAAGGTGATTGGCATGCCGATTAGCGCTGCGCAATGTTTAGATGCCTTTAAGCGGCTGGGGTTGCCTGCCGTGCTATCAAACGCAGAGCAGGGCGAGCTGGTTACGGTCACCCCACCGGCCTACCGATTTGACCTGAATATTGAAGAGGATTTGATTGAAGAAGTGGTGCGCATGGTAGGTTACAACCAGCTGCCGACGACTGCGCCTCTGGCCCCAGTAGCGCCCAAAGCCCGCAGCGAAAAAGAGCGCAGCCGCTTTGCCGTGCGCCGCGCGCTGGCCGCTTTAGGCTACCAAGAAACGATTAACTTCAGCTTTTTGGAGCAGCGCTGGGAAACCGAATTAGCAGGCAACTCCAACCCGATTCAATTGCTCAATCCAATTGCCAGCCAAATGGGGGTTATGCGCTCGTCACTATTAGGTTCTTTGCTACAGGTTTTGAAGCATAACTTAGACCGACGTGCCGACCGCGTGCGTGTGTTTGAGCTCGGTCGCGTGTTCTCGCGGGATGCCAACGTGCACACCAGTGATACCCAAGTAGCTGGCATTTTGCAACCACTGCGCATTGCGGGCTTGGCCTATGGCGGTGCGGTGCAGAGGCAGTGGAGCGCCAAAGACGCTGCGGCTGACTTTTTTGACATCAAAGGCGATGTGGAATCTTTGCTTGCGCCCCAGTTAGCCGAGTTTGTGGCCTCGGAGCACCCTGCTATGCACCCAGGGCGCTGTGCGGCGGTGCTGATTGGCGGGTTGCCCGTGGGGGTGGTGGGTGAATTACACCCCAAGTGGCGACAAGGCTACGAGCTGTCACAAGCACCGATTTTGTTTGAGCTAGACCTAGAGGCGGTGATGCAACGCCAGTTGCCTGCGGCCAAAGCCATCGGCAAATTCCAAGACGTCGAGCGTGACATTGCGGTGATTGTGCGTGAGTCCGTCGGGCATGCTGCCTTGATGCAAAGCATTCGATCTGCCGATACCCAAGGCTTGTTAACCGACACGCTGCTTTTTGACGTTTACCGCCCCAAAGAAGGGTCTGCGGGCATGGTGCAGGGCGAAAAAAGCTTGGCGGTGCGCTTGACGCTGGCCAGTACACAGGCTACCCTGACGGAGGATCAAATCGAGGCCGCTGTCAAAGCCGTCTTGGAGCAGCTGTCCACCGACCATGGCGCTCGGTTACGATAAAAATTAAGGAGCTATCACACATGATGGAATTTTCTGTAGAAAGCATCGAAACCCCTGCGCTGACCAAAGCGCAGCTGGCTGAAATGCTTTTTGACCAAATTGGACTGAACAAACGCGAGTCCAAAGACATGATCGACGCTTTTTTTGACCTGATTTCGGACAGCGTAGTGGAGGGCACTGATGTAAAAATTTCGAGTTTTGGCAATTTTCAAATTCGAACCAAAGCGCCTAGACCGGGACGCAATCCCCGCACAGGAGAGGCGATTCCCATTGAGGCACGGCGCGTGGTGACATTCCATGCCAGCCACAAACTCAAAGAGCAAATCCAGGCAGAATAAGCACGGCAATTTGCCCCCATACAAAACGCACCTGATAGGTGCGTTTTGCATTTATAAGCAATTTTTGCCAATAAACAACAAACTTTCGCTACAGAGGATAAGTTTAGACCGACCCATTTACTTCGTTGCTTTCTTATAGTAACCTTTGAGGTTTCCCGAAAAGAACATTGATTTACATGGAGAAATCCCTTCCCTCAATCCCCGCTAAACGCTACTTTGCAATTGGTGAAGTCAGCGAGCTTTGTGGCGTTAAGCCTCATGTGCTCCGCTATTGGGAGCAAGAGTTTACACAACTCAAACCCATGAAGCGCCGTGGGAACCGCCGCTACTACCAGCACCACGAGGTGTTGATGATCCGCAGAATTCGAGATTTACTCTATGATCAAGGGTTTACCATTAGTGGCGCTCGCAATAAGCTCCACGAAATAGTCCAACTTGAACGCGACAAACGCAAGGCCGGAGAAGTCATGTTGGTTGGTATTGACGTAGGCGACGATGCCGCTGATTCTGGATTTTCAGAGCTGGACGGTGCAGACTCTGGTTTCGGTGATTTTGAAGACAGCCTACCCAATGCTGTACACACAGCAGACTCGGATCAACCACATGTACCATGGATGCAAGTGCGCAGAGAGTTGTTTGAAATACGTGAGTTGTTACTCAATGTTTGAATAACCAGAGTCGCTCAGAAATACCGAACAGCAAGCCTTTCATCTGAAAGGCTTCTTGACGCCGCATTAACTTAACATAATATACATCGTATAAAGTCAAGTAATGTGCTAAACCATTGTCACCATTTGCCTTTTGGCTGTTTGGCTCGTACAAACGCCGCAATAATTTCCGCAGATTCTGGGCGCTGTACCGTTTGCGCAAAGTCTATGGCGGTTAAGCCAAGTTGGTTTTTAATCAATGGATCTGCACCGGCTTCTAGCAGAAGTTTGACGGCTGACGGTGTGCCGTATTGGGCGGCCATCATGAGCGGTGTGCTGCCGTTGGGCGACTCGGCATCAATATAGGCATGGGCATCCAGCAGCATTTGCATGATCTGTAAATGGCCAAAGCTGGCTGCATAATGCAGCGGTGCCCAGCCGGTTTTATTCACATCGGCACCTTTAACAATCAAAAGCTGCACCAAGTCGGTGTGGCCCTTGAGAGCCGCCATCATGAGCGGACTTTCGTCCACGGCATTTTTGGCATCCAGGTCAATTTTTGGCGTGTCAATCAATAACTTGGCAACTTTGAGCGAGGGTTCGCGTAACGCCAAATAGAGTGCATTTTGTCCCTTAGGGTCTGGTGTATTGGGGTCAAACCCCCGTTGGATGAGGTTTTTAACGGTGTTGACATCGTCATTTCGGATGGCAGTAAAAAAATCATCGTAAGAACCTGCAAATGAAATATTCCCATATAAAACAATGCTTAAAAGCGCATATTTAATGTATTTTATTAACATTTAAAGTAAGAATTTTTGAACTACGGTTGCGCAGTTTTAGGAAATAAGACATCAAAATTATGACTCGTGGCTGCCGCGATGTCTGCCACGGATAAATTCTTGAGCGCCGCCAATTGTGCCGCCACAAACGCCACATACGACGGATTGTTAGTTTTGCCTCGGTGCGGAATGGGGGCTAGATAGGGGCTATCAGTCTCAATCAAGCAACGTTCTAGCGGCACATACGCGGCCACCTCACGCAGGTCAACCGCAGTTTTAAAGGTCAGAATACCAGAAAAAGAAATATAAAACCCTAGGTCTAGCGCCGCCTTGGCGACCGCCATACTTTCTGTGAAGCAATGGAATACGCCTCCCACACTTCCCGCCGTGCCATCTTCGCCCTCTTCTTTCAAAATAGCCAAGGTGTC
>JANOYR010000297.1:0-4793 GCA_031428975.1 Polaromonas sp.
CGAGTTTGAGCTGGCCACCACCTACACCGCAGGCGTGAGCAGCCAATCGGCGCATCCTGCGCAGGCGGCTGCGCTGCTGGAGTTGCTGTGCAGCGACGGGGCAGCTGCTGTGCGGCTGGCGGGTGGGTTTGAAGGGTAAAAAAGAATTCAAAAAAATTTGTTAAGATGGTCACCTAGATAGTCATCAAAGCGAGAATACTATGGGTGCATACAGTGTTGCAGAAACCAAAGCGCAATTGAGCGCATTACTCCAAGCAGTAGAACTTGGGGAAGAGGTTACTATCACCCGCCGTGGCGTGGCGGTGGCAACCCTCATGCCCGTGAAAAAAGCAACTAACCCCATCGACTGGGAGCGTATTCGCAGCTGTCAGCAGCGCACGCGCCCTAAGTTGTCAACCAATCCCCACAATTGGGCTACGTTGGTCAGCGATATGCGTGGCGACATCTAAACCAACATGGCGCATATGGCCTTGGTCTACTTTGACACTTCTGTGATTTTGTCCCTGCATATTCTGGATGCAAATACTGAAAAGCTGACAGAAGTTTGCCAGTCACAAGCGCAGCATACGAACTAGCCACGCGTTGGATGCAAGACTTTGATCTCGGCCTACGTGCTGGCGATGCCTTGCATGGTGCGATTTGCAAACTCAACAAAGCCCAACTCTTCACCGCCGATCTTGGCTTAGTCAAAGCCATGCAGCACTTGGGACAAAAACCTCTGGTGTACAGCTAGCACCTAAATTAAGCAGCCAACCCACCAAACACCCGCACACGCGGCGCAATACGAGAGAGTAAATCGCGCGTTGCAACCCGCATATCAAATTCGGTTTGTAAATTTAACCAAAACCGCGCATCCATCTTAAAAAACAGCCCTAAACGCAGCGCCGTATCAGCTGTGATTGGGCGGGCACTGTTGACAATATCGCTGATGCGACTGGGCGGTACATCAATGTCTGCTGCCAATTGGCGGGCGCTGATACCCATAGGCTTCATAAAATCCTCAAGCAAAATCTCGCCCGGATGGATTTCCTCTAGGCGCTCTGCTGTAGTTTTTTTTGCCTTCATTTCCATTTAATTCTCCTCAGTGGTAATCCACAATTTCCACGTGCTGCGAGCCATCGGCCTGCCAGACAAAGCACAGACGCCACTGGGCGTTGATGCGAATGCTGTGCTGCCCTGCGCGGTTGCCATGCAGCGCTTCCAATTGGTTGCCGGGCGGTATCCGTAAACTTTGCAAATCTGGCGCAGCATGTATTTGCAGCAATTTGCGGCGCGCTACCCGCTCGATGTTTTTAAACCGCTTGACCACATAGCTACTAAAGAGCTTTTCTGTGTCCGTACAAGCGAAAGTGTGAATCATAGATAAATCCGTAAAACAGAATCTATTATACGGAATTTAAACTCGTCTAGTTATTGTTAACAAGCTAGCGACGCGTTTTATTTGTTTCAGACGTGTTTTTCGCCTCAATCGAGCTTAATCCCCAAATCCACCGCCAGCTTGATCCACACGGGTACGACGCTTTCCCATTCTTTGCGGGTCTGCTGCAAGTTGGCGGGTTTGTTGGGGATGGCGAAGGTTTCGCGGAGTTTGGTGGCGCGTTCGCTATTCGCACCGGCAACCACCACGCGGGAGATGGCTTGCAACACGGCTTCGGGCGTGCCAGCGGGGGCTAAGAGCGGCAGGCCACCTTCTAGGGGCACTAATCGGCCACCAATGCCCTGCTCTACCAGTGTGGGCACTTCTGGCAGCTTGGGTGAGCGGTAGCTGCCTGTGACACCAATAGGGCGCACGCCGCGCGCAGCCACGGTGGCAAACGACTGGTAGCTGCCCACGGCAATTTGGATCTGACCTCCGGCCAAATCGACCCACATGGGCGATTCGCCACGGTAGTGGACAGAGACGATTTTGGTGCCTTCGTTGCGGTTGGTTTGGTCGGCCAACATGTGGGGAATCGACCCGGGCGCATAAGTGCCCATCGAGGCATTGTTGGTTTTGGCCCATTCGATGAACTCGCGCATATTTTTAACAGGCACTTTCTCGGGCACGCCCACCACCAAGGGGCCCGAGGGGTACACCGCTATGGGAGCCAAGTCTTTGTCTAAGTTGTAAGGCAACTTGGAATACAGCACACGGTTTTGCCAAACGGTGCCGGAGGTGGTCATGAGCAGGGTGTAGCCGTCGGCGGGGGATTTGGCCACGTGGTCAATAGCAATCACTGCGCCCGCACCGGGCTTGTTTTCAACCACCGCCGACACGCCCAGCGCTGTGCTCAGTTGTTCGGCCAGCATGCGGGCATACGCATCGGTCAAGCCGCCGGGCGGGAAGGCCACCACGATGCGAATGGGCTTAGCTGGCCATTTGGCGCTTTGCGCTTGGGCGCTGGGCCACACGGCTGCTGCGCCAAGCGCCGCGCTGGCATTTAAGAAATCACGGCGTGATGTTTGGGGGGACGCAAGAGTAGATGTGTTCATGTCCACCATGCTAAGACGTACGCCCTAGCCCGTCTATCGGTGTTTACTCCACGCCTGCTTTGGCAAAAATGGCCTTGCTAGACGCTTGCTGCATGGCCTGCAACACGGCTTGTGCGGCTGCCCCTGAAGTGCCGCCCAGCATGTGCACGGCGTCGTAAGCGGTGTAGTTTTGCACTTGCGCGGGCAAGGGGCCCACATAGACCAAACCTTTGGGCTCAAACAGCTTGATCTCGGTGATGGCACCAAAGCCAATTTCTACGCCTTTGCCTTGGATGACATGCTCAAGCACCGATGCGCCGTTGGCATAGCGGGTGGTTTTGGCTTTGATTTGGTCAAGAATGCCCATGGCGGCAAACATTTTGTCTAAATACAGTCCTGTGGATGCATTGTTGTACACCACAGAATCTGCTGCCAGCACGGCTTGTTTGAGTGCTTCGGGGGTGGACACATCGGGCAAGGCTGTGCCTTTGCGCACATGCACGCCCGCCCCCACTTTGCCCACCCTTACTCGGCCTGCGGCAATTGCTTTGCCGTTTTCAATGGCTGCATCAATCGCCGCTGGCGGCGAGATCAACAGGTCATAGACCTCGCCAGCAGCCAGACGGGCGGCGATTTGCGGGGCGGTGTTGAACTGGATTGTGAGCACATGGCCGGTGTCGGCCTTGATCTGGTGGGCAAACGCCTCAATACCTGGCTCGACTGCGCCTGCGCTAAGCACCCTGACCTCGGCGGCATGCGCAGCAGACCAAGTAGTGGCGATAAGAATTAACAGCGTGGCTAAAAGTCGTTGCATAGCTTGCCTTTGAAAAAAATAGGGTGTCTAATTTTGCAATAAAGCCTGCTCAAGCGTAGGCAAGTTCGGGATGCCCTCAACTTCAGCGGGGCGTATTGTGGGTTAGCCTAGTTACATGGCGCAGTCAACCCTACCGAGTCAATGCTGCGCTTCAATGCGCTTTGTCCCAATTTGCGCCCACCCCCACCTCGGCCAAGAGCGGCACTTTAAGTTGGGCTACGTTGGCCATGATGCGGGGGATTTCTAGCGTCATCCACTCCACCTCGGCAGCTGGCACTTCAAACACCAGTTCGTCGTGCACCTGCATAATCATTTTGGTTTGGCGCTTTTCATCGTCGAGCACGCGCTGCACTTCGTTCATACTCAGTTTGATCAGGTCAGCCGCCGTGCCTTGCATGGGTGCGTTGATGGCGGCGCGCTCTGCGCCTGCGCGGCGTGGGCCGTTGGGCGAGCTGATTTCGGGCAAATACAGGCGGCGGCCAAACACCGTTTCCACATAGCCTTTGCTTTTGGCCGACAGGCGCGTTTCGTCCATGTATTGCTTCACACCGGGGTAGCGGGTGAAATAGCGTTCGATGTAGTTTTTGGCCGCCGTGTTGTCAATGCCCAAATTGCGTGCCAAGCCAAAGGCGCTCATGCCGTAAATCAGGCCAAAATTAATCACCTTGGCATAGCGTCGTTGCTCGGTGCTCACCTCGTCTGGCGTGACGCCAAAAATCTCAGAGGCCGTGGCGCGGTGCACGTCCATGCCGCTGTGAAAAGCTTGCAACAGCGCCGCGTCACCACTGATGTGCGCCATGATGCGCAGCTCAATTTGGCTGTAATCGGCGCTGGCAATCACGCTGCCTGCGGGCGCCACAAAAGCCTCGCGCACGCGCCGCCCCTCGGGCGTACGGATGGGGATGTTTTGCAAATTAGGGTCGTTGCTGGATAAACGACCAGTCACCGCCACAGCCTGCGCGTAATGCGTGTGCACCCTGCCCGTGCTGGGCTGGGCCAGCTGGGCGAGCTTGTCGGTGTACGTGCCCTTGAGCTTGGCTAGGCCGCGGTGCTCTAGCAGCTTGGCGGGCAGCGGGTAGTCTTCGGCCAGCTTTTCTAACACCTCTTCGTCGGTGCTGCGTGCGCCAGTGGCGGTTTTTTTGATGACGGGCATGCCCAGTTTGTCAAAGAATATTTCGCCCAGTTGCTTGGGGCTAGCGAGGTTAAAGGGCTGGCCCGCAATTTCGTAAGCATCAGTCTCAAGCTGCAAAATGCGCTGGCCCAGCTCATGGCTTTGCGTGGCCAGCGTGGGCGCGTCGATCAACACACCATTGCGTTCAATGCGGTAGAGCGATTCACTGCTCTTGATTTCTAGCTCGTAAATAAATAGCAATTTAGCATCCGCTTGCAGCTGTGGCCACAGCGCCAAATGCACGTCCAGCGTTTGGTCAGAATCCTCGCAGGAGTATTCGGCGGCCTTGGCCACGTCCACTTGGTCAAAGCCAATTTGGTGCGCGCCTTTGCCGCAGAGGTCTTCGTAGCTGATGCC
>JANOYR010000298.1:0-10365 GCA_031428975.1 Polaromonas sp.
AACACCATGGCGCAGCCGCGGTGGGCGGCCGATATGTCGTTGACATTTTGTCCGTCTATCAAAATGCTACCACTCGATGCTGCTTCTAAGCCGGAGATGATACGTAGCAAGGTGGATTTACCGCAGCCCGATGGCCCGACAAAGACCACAAACTCACCATCAGCCACCTTGAGGTCTACGCCGTGGATGATGGTGGTTTTGTCAAAGCTTTTAACAACGCTGGAAAGTTCTAATGTGGCCACGGGGTGGTCCTTTCACTTCACACCGGCGCTGGCAATGCCGGTGGTGATATATTTTTGTAAAAAGGCAAATACCAAGCTGATTGGTATCAGGGTGATGACCGTCATGGCCAACAAATAATGCCATTGCGTGTTGAGCTCGCCTTGGAAAGAATTGAGTGCCAGTTGAAGTGTGAATTTTTCGGATTTGGACAGCACAATCAGCGGCCACAGAAAGTCGTTCCAGCGCCACATCACCGAGAATATGGCAAGCACTGCCATGGCAGGTGCCGCCAGTGGCAATATGATTTTCCAGTAAATACGCCACTCGCTGGCGTGGTCCATACGCGCGGCTTCCAAGAGTTCGTCGGGTATGGTGAGCATGTATTGGCGCAACAAAAACACGCCAGTGGGCGTGGCAATGGCTGGCAAAATCACACCCCACAGGCTGTTGAGTAGCCCCACGCTGGATATCACCAAAAACGCAGGCACCAAGATGATAGTGGGCGGAATCATCAGGGTGGCAATGATCAATACGAACACCGTTTTCTGGCCACGAAACTGGTATTTTGACAGTGCAAAAGCTGCCATTGAGTTGATCAGCAGGGTCAAAATCGTGGCTACGACGGTGATAAAGACGCTGTTCCACAAATAAAGACCAAAACTGAATTTGCCAAAAATCTCGGTGTAATTACTAAACGCAAACTTGAGCTCGTTAACTGGCTTGCGTTCATCAATATTGATGCGAATTTCAGTCTCGGGCTTGGCGGGATCCACCATGGTGGCCATGATGCCCATGCGCCGCACCTGCGCGAGCTGCTGCTCCACGCCCTGCTCATTTTTCACCGTGTAAAGCGGCAGGGGCGCGTCAAAGCCTTTGACTGCTATGGTTTTTTGGGTGTAGGGCAAAAAAGTGGGCGGGAACTGGCTGAGCGCACTTTCAGTTTTAAAAGATGACATGACCAGCCACAAAATGGGGGCGAACATCATGAATAGACCAACAAACAAGTAGGCATAGCTGACCCAATCGGTCCAGTCTAGGCGGTTGCGGCCATGGGTGCGGGTAAGGAAAGTGGCTACGCTCATGGTTTATTTCGCTTTCTTTCCAACTTCAGTTGCCTTGGACAGGCGCAGCTGCACCAGCGTCAAAGCCATCAAGCCCACAGCCAACACCAAGGAGGCTGCAGCGGCCAATCCGTATAAATGGATTTGCTCAGCAAAACCTGTTTGGTAAATAAACTGCACAATGAACGTGGTGGCCGAGCCCGGCCCGCCGCCGGTGAGCACAAACACTTCGTCAAAAATCTGCACCGCGCGTATCATGGCCAGCACCAAAACCACGATCAAATTGGGCATCAAAAGCGGCAGAGTGATGCGGCGCAGCACCCGCCAAGGCGAAGCGGCATCCATCTCGGCTGCTTCGTACATGTCTTTGGGAATGGCCTGCAAGCCTGCCAACAAAATCAGGGTGTAAAAACCCATATGTGCCCAGATTGAGACAAAAATCACCCAGAAAAACGCCCAGTTTTTATCAGTAAGCCATTCGACGGGATTGCCACCGGCAGCCACTATGCCCGCGTTGAACACGCCTTGGTTTTGCAGCAGCCATTTCCAAATCAGGGCTACCACCACAGGGGAAAGCAAGACAGGGTAGAAAAACACGCCGCGCCAAAAGCCACGGCCAATGATTTTGCGGTTGAGCACCAAGGCCGTAACCAGTGCAAAAAACACCATCAACACCACTTGAATCACCGAAAACTGGATGGTATTAAAAATAGCGCGCCAAAAAATGTCTTTGCGGCAGGTTTGCAGGTCGGTGTAATCCGTGCACTCAAACAAAATAGCAAAGTTTTCAACGCCGGTGTAGGGGCGTTGAAAAGGCATTAAGTTCACGCCACCCGTGACGGCATAAACGATATTGATCAAAATCGGCAAGAATGTGAACAGGCCGATGATGAATAAATTGGGGCCAACAAACAGCCAACCCACCCGCGACAAGCCCAGCCATTTTTGGCCAAGTTTGAATACAGGCTCCATCAAATTGAAGCAAAAACTCAAAAGCGTGGAGAAAAATTGGGTAACAGCCTGCATGAGAATCCTCAATTTGAGAGGGCGAACCCTCTCAAATTTTTGTCGTTATGTTATCTGCGCAATTGCAGGCTATCGCTCTATTAAAGCCCTAGTTGTTGCAATTGCGCGCTAACGAATGACGTATTTACCTTTGTGCCTGCTTAACAGCGTCGTTCATATCCACATAGATCTTGGCCAACGCCTGATCAACGGTGGACTCACCCACAATCGCCTGCGTTACGCGGGTAACGGTCGGCAGCATGATTGCTCGGTTATATTTGTAGCCTTGGAACTTGTATGCAGTGGGAGACAGGCCTGCCACGCCCCAGCCAAATACGCCCAAAGCCACTTTGGCCGCTGGTGCAGCACTGGCGTAGTTAGCGCCTTTTTTGGCCACACCTGCGTGCGCAGGGATGTTGTTGGTTCTGCCAACCCACTCTGCATAGTTATCCTGCTTGGCCAAAAACTCTAGCAATGCACCCACTTCTTTGGGGGACTTGCTGGTTTTAAGTGCCACCCAAGCCGCACCGCCGGGAATGCCGGTGCATGCCACAGTACCACATGGATTAGAAACAGCGGCCCAATCAAAGGAATTGCCCACCTCTTTTTGCAAGCGGTTGATTTGCCAGGAGCCAGACAGCACCATGGCTACCCTGCCGTTTTTGAATTCGCCAATAGAGTCGGCGTAGCTTGAGCCACCCGAGCCGGCCCAAACATCGCGCAGCATGGTGCCGTCTTTGTGCCAGCCAACGAACTTACTCACCGCTAATTTGTAGCCATCATCGAGCACCAAATTGCCGTCTTTGTCCAAAATCTTAGCTCCATAGCTGATTGCAGGGCCGGCAAAACGGTGTCCCGAGCGATCCCATGCCATGGCTGCTGGTAACTTGTTGGCCTTGGCCACTTTGCGAGCAGCTTCAGCCCATTCGTCCCAAGTGGCTTTAGGGCCAGGCACGGCTACTTTGGCCTGATCAAACAGGGTTTTGTTGATGTATGGACCCGTCATGGTCAACTGTGACATGTAGCCGTAAATACCTTTGTCGGTTGCAGTGGGGCGCAGCCACGGCAGAGTAGCGCCAAAGTTGGTCTCAAAATACTTGGGATCTTTGATGTGTGGGGTGATGTCAAGGTAATACTTGGACAAGCCACCCAAATCTGTCACGCGGGCAATATCTGGCCCCTGGCCAGCAGCCAGTTGCACGGGCAGCTGCTCGACAATAGTTTTGTACGGCACCACATCAAGAATCACCTTGGTGCCAGGATTGGCGGCCTCAAAACGTTTGATTTGCTCTGCCGTCACTTCGCACTCGATGCCATCTTGGTAGCACATCATGCGGATCTCGCCCGCGAAAGCAGTGGTGGATAAAAACGAAGCGGCCAATGCTACGGCTGAAAGGCCGAGTTTAGTATGGTTGCTGGTCATGGTCTATTCCTCTAAAAGATGATAATTTACAACCCTGATCATAGCGCTAGTCGTTCGATTTTTTCAGAGGGTTTGTACCCGTCAAAACACCGCTTAATATGACTTGTTTGGTACTCGTTGTATACATGAATGGCGGTGAGGGCGACTGCCCAGCATGTGCTCATATTCATTTCTGTATCTATTTAAACTCCTCAGCCCTATACAGGCCACAACGCATCTTTTGCTCGCATCACCGATGCCCTTCTTAGGCAAGCCAATTCAAGCTGGAAAATTTACGGGATTTGTTGTTGTTAGCAGCTGTTTCTATGTATCAGAGTCACTGCCATTAGTTACGTGCAATTGTGCTGTTGCCGCGCTGAAGGATCAGAGACATTACAGTAGATTGTCTGTTATCCTTATTTGTCATTGGCTCAAGGTAAGCAAATGACATTTGACGAACGCGCCCTTAAATACATGGAGGCCAGACACGTGCACAATGATACTAGTGATCCGCATTGCATGTCGCTCTGGCTAGGTGCGAAACAGTCAATGTGCTGAGTTTAGTGAAAGTGTCTGGTCAATTCCCGCAGAACGCATGAAGACTAATTCAGAGCATCGTGTGCCGCTCAGTGTTCAAACGCGTTCGCTGATTCACAGTATGCGTACATCGAGTGCTTCAAGCCAAGGTTCGCGTTGGTTGCTTATTTGTACTTGAGTTTTGTTCAATTTCGCAGCAGTAACAATCGTTCGTGCATGCTAACGAAACGACATTGGAAGTTGGATTACACCGTGGAATCGGGGTAAGGCAAGATCCGGCATTTTGACCAGCTTGCCGTTATTCCTTAGAAAAGCCGAGTTGTTCGCGAAGCTGCTTCTGAACGAATGCGAGGTTACTACGCTGCCGTCTAGCCAACCCGCTTGCAGCCTTTTGTGCGAGCCATTGCATAAGTCTTACTTTGACACGTGTATTTTCGTCTGGCCATATGCTGGCGATTGGTTTGAACCATGCGGGGCAATACTTTGTGATTAGTTCCTCTTGCAATGACACAAAGGCCTGCGCAGCGCCACTGGCTCCTTGGCGTCCAGAGCGTCCAAATAACTGCCAGTCGACCCTGGGAGACTCATGGGCTTCAAACATAAGTACTTGCAATCCTCCTGCCGCCTCTACCTCGGGAACGATCTTGATATCAGTGCCGCGCCCCGCCATATTGGTTGCTACTGTGATTGCACCAAACTGGCCCGCTTGAGATACAACCTGTGCCTCGTACTCGTGTTCTTTTGCATTCAGCACAGTACAGTCTATGCCACGTGTGCGCAACAAGGCGGCAATTTCCTCGCTGTCTAAAATCCGGCGAGAACCAACCAAGATGGGCAAGCCTTGATGGTGCAGTTCAATGATCCGGCGAACAAAGAAGTCAAGTTTGGCTTGTCTCGTGATAAAGCATCGTTTGGGGAGGATTTTGAGTCTACTGGTTCTTCTAGGAGGAACATGAACGATATGCAAGCCAAAGGTCTTCCACAACTCGAAGTCGAGTCCATGTAATGTGCCGCTTGCACCGCTTAATTGGTGGTAATGACGAAAAAACTCTTGAAATGTCATTCGTGCAGAGATTTTAGTCAGGGGTGTCATATCGACATTCATCCGAGCTTCGATAGACTGATGAATTCCGTGACTCCATGAGCGCCCAGGCATACTTCGACCAGTACTCTCGTCTACGATAATGATTTCTCCATTTTGAATAATGTAGTGCCGATCGAGCTGAAAGACTTCGCGGGCCATGATTGCCAAATTGAAGATCTCTTCGCGGCGGGTCGGTACTTGCCAGTAGATAGTGAATGCAAGCGATAGCTTTTCAATCTTTATCTTTCCACTTTCTGTGAAATGAACCGAACCTGCACCTTTACTGTAGAGCGTGTAGTCTTCATCGAGTTTTAGCTCTTCCACCAGGCCACGTGCTAGCTCGATTGCGTCGAGCATATTGGCCTTGTCCTCCTCCGGGGTGGCAATGATGAGTGGGGTAGTTGCTTCGTCTATTAAAACACCATCCGCTTCGTCAATGATGACTGCATATAAACCACGCATGACTGGTTGACGCTCGGAGTTTTCGTTGTGCAGATGCCATAGGCGGCGGCGCAACGGATCTCTAGCGCCATCGAGCAACAGATCGTCGCGCAAAAAGTCGGCCAACAATTGCTTGGCTGTGGCATAAACTACATTGTGCCGATAGCAATCAGCCAAGGCATTTGGCTGCGTATCGTCGGTAATAGCGGCAACCGTAACTCCACAAGCAATGTATAACGGCTGCATTAGCTCTGCATCACGAGCAGCCAGATACTCATTAGAGGTCACTATATGAAGTGGTTTTCCACTCCAAGCTTGTAGTACTGCTGCGATTGCTACTGCTAGTGTTTTCCCCTCGCCTGGGGCCAGTTGAATCAGGTAACCCTCTGTCATGGTGAGAGCTGCCATCAGTTGCGGCAAAGATGCACGCTGACCAATGTGTTTGCAAGCAAGCTGTGTGATCAACTTGAGCGCTTGCAGTTTAATTGCGAGATTTTGTGCGCTTTTGTTACCGTGGAATTGTAATTGCACCACGGCTTGTCTAGCCTTTGTAATCTCGGCGGCGCTCGGTACTGTCACATTAACCGGTTCGACTGGGAGAGCATTATGTACAGAAAGCACTGACTTCCAGTATCTACGATTACTTAGGCCAGAATGATGGATGCCTAGATTGAGCCAGCCTTGCGGGGAATACCACGGAGTTAAAGCTGGGTTGCGGGGGGCTTGCCACTGGCCCAGACTTGAGGTCATTTAATCAAGGGGTAAATACTAGATTGCGTAACGTTTTTGCACTAATTGATCCAGAGCTCTATAGGCTTGACTTATCAGTGGGCGTGATGGAACTATGAGTCGCACTGTACCTGATAAACCATGATAAATGGTCGATTCAATATTGGTTTGCACGGCTGGAATTTCGCCTTGCAAAATATAAAAACTTTCAATTGCCTTTGTCCCTGAGGACTCTTGTGTGTTGACTGCAATTTCACCACCTCCTAACCATCCAAGTGCATTAGATGGTAGCTTGTCGCTTTGAAACGGAATGATGCTCACTTGCGGTAAGTCGATTTTGATTCCTGACTGCCCTGTTAGGCGCAACTCGGCTTGACGGAAGTTATTTTTAAATATGATATCTGCCTGCTCTTGTCGCATAACTGCGACAAAACGGAATCCCTTTGTATCAACGACCTCTCCTAACGCCTGACCAGCCTGCATCCAAGTGCCAAGTTGCTCGTGCAAGTTTGGGGCAACCCATTCGCCGTTTTGGGTTGCTCTTACTTGAAGTTGTTTCTTTTGATCAAGAAGACTCGTTCGACGAAGATCAAGAACATCCGCTTTACGCTGCAGTGCTGATAAATCTTGACCTACATGATGCATTGCTTGCCTAAGTTGAGCTTGCACCTCTATTTGGGCTGATTCTGTCAAGCGGATTTCTGTTTCCAAATCGGGATTTGAGAAATGCGCTAATACTTGACCGATTTTTGCCCTTTCTCCGTGCTGGACCAACAATTGGTCGAGCTGGCCCGCAGTTTGAGAATATACATTCGTTGCACTGTTGGCCTTGACGATACCCTGCGCACGACTAGCGTCAGGGAAGGGCACTACTGCTAGCAGTAAAAACATAGCCAGACCGAGACCACTTACAACTGCGACTGCTCGCTGGCGATTCCCTTGTGTGGCAGATCCTCGTAAATGCTTGATCAACTGGTAAGACGGAGCTATTAATTTGCTATAAATGGTCATAGTCAAAACTAACAGTCCCAATGGAAGCCACATGTCCATCAAAAATAGTGTGATACCAAAGGTTATCAAGAGCATGTACAAAAAGCTAAGTAAGCCGTAAGTCGTGAGCCATAGCCATTCCTTGTCATCTGTTGCTTTGCTTCGCGCTTCGACAGTACCAAGGAGATAGCGGTCTCCAAAATACTTCCATTGCTCCTGTCCCTTTTGATAAAGGTTGGGTATTTCTGCATAGTCACTAAGCATATAGTATGCATCAAAACGAAGCAGAGGATTCCCGTTAAAAAGCAAACTTGAAACGGAACCGATTAGCATCACATTAAATGCAAGGCTGTGAGTTAAACCTGGACCGGTATTTGCCCACACAAGTGCTCCGGCAGCAGCGAAAAAGAACTCGACACCCATGCCAGCAAATGAGACATAGACGCGGTGCCATCGGTTGGCAAAACCAGAGCTACTAGAAGCGTCTACGTAGGGCAGTGGGGTAAATAGTAGAAACATGACCCCTACAGTTCGCACCTCTCCACCGAAGCGCTTGCAAACAAAAGCGTGGCCTGTCTCATGAAATAGTTTTAGTGTAGTAAGGCATACTAAAAGCCAAGGCATGTTGCTGACTGACAAAACGCCTTGAGTTTGATCTAGCAAAGCACCCCAGTTTTCAAACACGGCAAACCCGCCAAACAAAAGTGTCAGACTCCAGATTACAAGTGCTGCCCACCCGGTGAATGCCATATACACTGGACGAATGCGATTGAGTAGTGGCTCTGGGTTAAAGAGAGGGATACGTATGAATAGAAATGAGGCTAACTTACCCATCAACTCCTTATTTTTTTGCGCTTTATAGCGCGTAACTATTGCCTCATTGTCAGACTGCTGCACTGAATACAGTAGGTTGGACATGTGCAACTGGGATAGCAATTGGATTACTTCCTCGCGGCTAGGTGCATCATGCGGCTGGTTGTTGACATATTCCTCCCATACCTCCTCAACTGTCTTGTCTGACTGAAGACTTTGAATGAATCTGCAGGCCTGTACAGATGCCCGAAAATAACGTTGTGTATATGGATCTTGAAGTACATACCAAGTACGACCGCGAAATTGCTGCATCCCAATCTCAACACTCGGCAGTAGAGCAACTCGAAGGTTTGACACACGAAACCATGAGTCACTGAAAATAGTAGTTGCCATCTAAAGGGTACCGTATATAAATAGAGTACTGCTACCACCAAAGCATCAAGCGCAGGCGATCTACGATACGGTGAGTCAGTACCCAAGCAACGTTCTTATCTCCAACATCAATGCGAGCTAATCCTGTCATGCCAGGTCGCCACCAACCCTGAGGAGCCTCCATTAGCTCGGCCTTGATCATAAATTGATTACCCTCTTGTCCCTTGACTTGTGCCACTGGAATGACGGAGCTGACCCGGATCGGTGTATTTTGAGAAGGATTGCTAAGCAAGGACATCTCACCAGTTGCCTGGGGTTGAATATGGCGCATTTCTTTTTCTGACACCATTAAAGTGACGTACAAACCTTCAATCTTGGCGATACGAAAGATACGATCGCCCTTTTTGACTGGAATGCCAAGTAATTCCTTTTTCTCGCCTTCAACAATAACGCCTTCAAATGGCGCGGAACTGTTCGCTTGGGACAGGTAACTGTCAATGCGCGTCGCTTTTGTAAGTGCTTGATCCAATCGGGCATTTGCTATCTCAGTGTCAGCTAGCTGCCCATCCGCACGCAATTTGTTAACCTCGGTATTGATCTTACTAATCTCTGCACTCAGCTCATTGCGCTGCTGCTCAAGGTCGCGAGTATCGAGAGTCACTAGCAAACTGCCTTGTTTAACTAGATCGCCTGCTGTAGCATGAATCTGGTCAATTCGTCCGTCAAACTGGGCACTGATCAATCTAGTCGCATCTGTGTTGAGTTGTGCACTGGCATCAACCCTGTAGTGCCAAGTACCGAAAATTAGATACAACACCAGGACCATAAACAGGACACCAGAGAGTTTTAGCAGCGGATGCTCAGGACCGAATAATTGCTCGGCACTGTTTTGCAGTCTCATTCGAGCTCGCCGTTGCAAGCTGAGCGATTTAATACGCAAGTCTTTTAGCCGAGGTTGCATCAGTTCCATGGCTAAATGAAGATTAGTCAAGCTTCGTTGCTCCTGGCCAGGGCCAAAGGCAAGCAAGACGACCGCTTGAGTAATGCCGTAAGCATCGGGGACAGGCACAAGTGCAATACGCTCAGCTCCCATATCCCTAGCAAAGTTCGCGAGAGTTTCAGTGTCATGAAGTACCTCTGCTGTGGTAGGCCACCAAACCTCACCACCTTGTATGACAGCTGGGAGAAGTGCAGACTCAATCCGTTGAGTTTGAGGCGAATTGCGTTCAAATCGATCTAAGTGACTTATCGCCGATACTTCCATGCGACCTTGGTCGACCCAGCCTAAACTTACCTGCATGAGTTTTAATTCGGATGCAAGCCCGTTGACAAGAGATAGGCTGGCCGAAGCGAAGTTGGGTTGCTGCATCACTTCGGCGGCAAGACCCAACATTATTGTGAGATCCGATGCAGAATAAGTCTCTTGAGATGCTGTAAACTTTGAACTATTAAAGTCCGCACACAACAAAGCTCGAAGCGTGAGCTCGTTGAATTGAGAGCGCTCCTGCGTTTTAATATTCAGGATAAGATAACTGTTGGTCAACCCTTGTAGAATGACGACCAGAACGAGCCAATTCTGTCCGTCAGGTGCTTGAGCGGGAGCGCTAGCATAACCGTGTGAAACTGCTTTTTCAAACAAGTCAATGCCAATCGGCATGGTCTGCATTGGCGACCAAACATCCAGGTCTGACGCACGACCGAGTTGTTCG
>JANOYR010000299.1:0-6068 GCA_031428975.1 Polaromonas sp.
TGAGGGAGTGGCGGGAGCGCCAAAACGCTGCTCGGGCGCACCAGAACAAGCAGCGACATGGGCTTTAAAACACGCAGGGCTAAAGTAGCAGCACCGGCCTGAGCCAGTACCAAACCAGTATCAAGCAAACTTAAGCCCCAAACTCTTCGCCCAGCTCCTTAGCCCGGTGCCGCGCCGCGTGCATGGCGCGAATAAACAGGGTTTTCACATTGTCTTGCTCCATGCTCATCAGGGCGGCGTAGGTTGTGCCGCCCTTGGATGTGACCCGTTGGCGCAAGATTTCTGGTGGCTCAGCGCTTACTCTGGCTAGCTCTGATGCTCCGGTAAATGTAGCAATAGCCAGCTGGGCCGACTGCTCGCGCGGCAGCCCCATGTCCACGCCCGCTTGCACCATGGCCTCAATAAAATAAAACACATAGGCTGGCCCTGAACCCGACAGCGCAGTCACCGCGTCAAGCTGCGCCTCGGCCGTTAGCCAAATGCAGGCGCCGGTGGTGGCAATGGCGGATTCAACGCGCAGTTTGTCATCGTCCGTCACGGCGGGGCGCGGATACAGCGCCGTCATGCCTTTGCCAATCAAGGCCGGCGTGTTGGGCATGGCCCGCACAATGCGGTCGGTGCCCAGCCATTTGGCAATGCTGTCGCTCACAATGCCCGCAGCCACGCTCAGGTGCAGGGCGGTTTTGGTGTGAAAGCGGCATTGCAAAGCGGCTTCTTTGAACACTTGGGGTTTGACGGCCCAGACCACCAAACCCGCTTGGTCCAGCGCTGTGCTGGCGGCTTCGTGCACGTTGACGCCGAACTGCTTGGCCAGTTTGGCACGCGCCTCGGCAAAGGGCTCGACCACATCAATGTGTTTGGCCGCCGTGCCTTGGCGAATCAGGCCGCCGATGATGGCATGGGCCATATTGCCGCCGCCGATGAATGCGATATGTTGTGACATGTGGAGTTCTCCTTGTAATAAGCCGCTGGTCACGGCACCCATTCAAACGCCACAAACTGCGTGACTTGCCGTGCGTTGAAATTATCGTCGCTCACAAAAACCAAGCTTGGGTTGCCATTGGGCAGGGTGGGTCCGCGCGTCAGGCCTTCGGTGTTGTCCAAGGGCGTGAGCCCAGCTTTGGCAAAGTCCAGCAGCAACACTTTGTCGGCTGGCTTGAAAGTTCCAGCGGCCAAAGCGGGTTTGTCAATCACGTCGTCGCAGTCCTGCGTGTCTATCCAATACAGGCGCAGCGAATTGCCCACGCCTGCCGCATAGGCCCGCTCTAGCACCAACATACCAGTCTCCGAGGCCATCCAAATCTCGGCAATGCCGTTGTCGGCCCAAGCGCTGGCGGGCACGGGTGCAAAGGGAATAGCATCAGGAATATAGGCAATTTGGCGAATCGGCTGGCTGTTGTGCGCATGAAACTGGGTGATGCGGCAAGCGCCGCCCACCTTGCCCACGGCGGGTGCAGCACCGTCTTGAATAAGCGGCGCTTCCATGGCGGCCCACAGGGTGTCGCCGCTGGGCGCGAAGGCCAAGCCCTCAAAGCCCAAGTTGTCGCGCACCCCATGCGCAGCTTCGGGGTCGGTGCTGAATATTTTGGGCAAAGGCACTTGGCTGCTGTAGCGGCCATCCAAATGCATTTCGCGAATAAAAGGCGGCAAGCCCAGCTTGGCATCGCCCTCGCTGGTCCAATACAGGGTTTGCGTGGCCACCCGCAGGCGAATCGATTCGGGGTCGCACACCTCGTCGCCCCGCTGGGCGCTGCGCCGGCTGGGGTAGGCGCTGCCGTCGGGGCGCTGCAGCGTGGTCACGCTCAAAAGCTGGGCTGGACCTACGGCGCTGGCGCTAATCGGCAGCTTCAGGGTGTAAAAACGCGCGGGCTGCAGGTCAGAGCGGTCGTCGCTGATGGCGTAATACAGGTCTTTTTCGCGGTCGTAATCGAGCCCGCTTAAGCCGCCGACGGTGGTGTTTTTGAACTGTAGTTTGTGGGGCAGTGTGCTTTGGCCAATCAGGCGCAGGCCAGGCCGGGCGCTGGCAGCTGGAGTGTCCGCTATGGGCTTGGCGGCAGGCGGTGGCCCGGCTGGGCTGGCGCAGCCCGCCACGCTGGCCAGTGCGCCCGCCGCACCCGCGCCCAGCAAAGTGCCCAAGGCGGCGCGGCGGCTGGGCAAAGAGGTGAATAAGCGGCCACAAAGATGTACATGATTCATGGTTTGCAGTCTAGCCGTTTATGCGCTTTTGTACTACGCTTGGGGCATGCAATTTATCCTTTCACTCGACCAAGGCACCACCAGTTCCCGCGCTATCGCTTTTAACCACGCGGGGGCTGTGGTGGCCAGCGCACAGCGCGAAATTACCCAAATTTTCCCCCAGCCGGGCTGGGTGGAACACAACGCATCTGAAATTTGGACCACCCAACTGGCGGTGGCCCGTGAGGTGATTGCAGCACTGCCTGCGCAAGCAAAGCTGATAGAAAATCAGGGCAATGTCACCGCCAATGCGTCATATGCCGCTATTAAAAATGCAGCAAATTTGCCGCTGGTGCGTGCCCTGGGCATTACCAACCAACGTGAAACCACGGTGCTCTGGGACAGAGCCACCGGCGAGCCTGTGGCCAATGCCATCGTTTGGCAAGACCGCCGCACCGCCGGTGTGTGCGATGCCTTGCGCCAAGCGGGCAAGGCCGACATGGTGGCGCGCAAGACGGGCTTGGTGCTCGATGCTTATTTTTCGGGCACCAAACTGGCGTGGCTCTTAGACAACGTGCCCGGGGCGCGGGCGCGGGCCGAGCGCGGCGAGCTGTGTTTTGGCACGGTAGATTCTTGGCTGATTTTCAAGCTCACGGGCGGCCAACAACACGTTACCGATGCCAGCAATGCCTCGCGCACCATGTTGCTCAATATCCACACGGGCGCTTGGGATCCTGCTTTGCTCAAGTTGCTGCGCATTCCTAGCGCAGTATTGCCGACGGTTGTGCCTTCTAGCGCCGTGGTGGGCTACACCAGCGCGGCGGTTTTGGGCATAGAAATCCCCATAGCAGGCATTGCGGGCGACCAGCAAGCGGCCACCTTTGGCCAAGCCTGCTTTGCCCCCGGCATGGCCAAAAACACCTATGGCACAGGCTGCTTCATGCTCATGAACACGGGCACGAAGGCGGTGAAAAGCCGCCACAAGCTGCTTGGCACCATCGCCTGGCGCGGCAGCCCCTTGCCCGCCGCGGCAAATGGCCATGCGCCCGCCGCGCCTGCGCCTTCCACTTCCCCTTCCACTGGCAAGCGCCGCAATCCCAAGGCCCAAGCCCTCACCGCCTACGCCCTAGAAGGCTCAGTTTTCATGGGCGGTGCCACGGTGCAGTGGCTGCGCGACGGCCTGCAAATCATCCAATCCGCTACTGAAATCGAAGCGCTTGCGGCAAGCGTAGCAAGCACAGACGATGTATTTCTTGTGCCTGCTTTTGCGGGCCTTGGTGCGCCGCACTGGGATGCCTACGCCCGCGCCGCGCTGGTCGGCATGACGCGCGGCACCACGCGAGCCCACATCGCCCGCGCCGCGCTGGAGGCCATTGCCCTGCAAACGGCGGATGTGTTCGATGCCATGGCCCGCGATTCGGGCATTGCGCTTAAAGAGCTGCGCGTGGACGGCGGCGCAAGCCAAAACAATTTGCTCATGCAAATGCAGGCCGATTTTCTGGGCGTGCCCGTGGTGCGGCCGCGCGTGGTGGAAACCACGGCACTGGGCGCTGCGTATTTGGCAGGCTTAGCCACCGGTTTTTGGGCCGATGCCGCGCAAATCAGCGCACAATGGCAAGTCGACCAACGCTTTGTCCCCCAAATGTCGGCTGCCGACCGCAAGGCCAAGCTGGCGCGCTGGCGGCAGGCGGTGGCTCGGTCTCGGGGGTGGGCGGTTTATTAACACCGAAATGCTGGACCGCCGGACTGCCGGACGCAGAGGACGCAAAAGTTACGCAGAAGACGCAAAAGAATACCTAAAGAATAATGGATGGAATTTCTATTTTTCTAAAGGATGGCGGGCTTGATTTTTGTAATTTTTTATTTTTATTTTTATTTTTATTTTGCTTTTTGTTACTAATTTAATAGCAAACTATCACCATAATACGGTGACATTAGCACTATTTTTTATAAATTGATCGGTTTAAATGTTTTTTGGTATTTCTTTTGCGTCTTCTGCGTAACTTTTGCGTCCTCTGCGTCCTTGACTCCGTTCCCTGACCCCGCTCCCAGCCCCCTGATTTCATACTTTCAACCACCATGCCAAGAAGCCAATTATTCAACACCCTAGAACAAACCCCAAAGTGGGACATAGCCATCATTGGCGGTGGGGCCACGGGGCTGGGGGTGGCGCTGGACGCTGCGGCGCGGGGGTTTAGCGTGGTCTTGGTCGAAAGCCACGATTTTGCCAAGGGCACCTCGTCGCGGGCGACCAAGCTGGTGCACGGCGGGGTGCGCTATTTGGCCCAGGGCAATATCGGCCTTGTGCGCGAGGCGCTGCACGAGCGCACCACGCTTTTGCAGAATGCGCCGCATTTGGCCCAGCCGCTGGCCTTTGTCATGCCGTCTTATTCCTACATTGACACGCCTTTTTATGGCATTGGCCTCAAAATGTACGACCTGCTGGCAGGCAAAGCAGGCCTTGGCAGCACCGAATTTTTAAGCGCCCAACGTGCCGCCGCCCTGCTGCCCAACCTTAAAACCGCCGGACTCAAGGGCGGCGTGAAATATTGGGACGGCCAGTTTGACGATGCGCGGTTAGCGCTTGCTATCGGCAAAACAGCCGTTGGCAAAGGTGCACTGCTTTTAAACTACTGCAAAGCCACCGGCTTGACGCACGACAACGGAAAAATAATTGGCCTGACCTGCCAAGACACAGAAACTGGCAAGGCGTATGCCATCAAGGCGAGTTGCGTGGTCAACGCAGCGGGCGTGTGGGTGGACGAACTGCGCCAGATGGACGGCCAAGCACTGGGCCGCCCCGTGAAACCTATGGTAGCGCCCAGCCAAGGCGTGCACATTGTGGTGGACCGCGCATTTTTGCCCACCGACCATGCCCTGATGGTGCCCAAAACAGCAGACGGCCGCGTTTTGTTTGCCGTGCCGTGGCTGGGCAAAGTCATCTTGGGCACCACCGACACCCCCCGCCAAGACCTTGCCCGCGAGCCCACGCCTTTTAAAGAAGAGCTGGCCTTTATCTTGGACGAATCCGCCCAATACCTCACGCGCCCGCCCACCCGCGCCGACATCCAATCCATCTGGGTAGGCCTGCGCCCCTTGGTCAAACCGCCCGAAGACGACGGCGGCAACACCAAGGCGCTGAGCCGCGAACACACGATTTTGATCAGCAAATCGGGGCTGTGCACCGTCACAGGCGGCAAGTGGACGACCTACCGCGCCATGGCCGAAGACGTGTTGGCGCAGTGCATGCAGGCCAAGCTCTTGCCCCAAAAAGCAGGCGGCGTAACGGTGAAATTGCCGCTCTCAGGCGCGGTGGCGCGGGCGGCGCTGGGGTCAGGCGCTAGCACGTACGCCGCCACAGGCGGCGATTCCAGCTACGCGGGCCACAGCATTGCCAATAAGCCCAGCCTGACCAACTACGGCACAGAAGCCGCCGCCGTGCAAGCCCTGCCCGGCGCCGATGTGCTGCTGGGCTGGGGCTTGAGCGAAGCCATGGTGCGCTACGCCGCGCGCCACGAATACGCCCGCACGGTTGAGGACGTGCTAGCCCGGCGCAGCAGATTGCTATTCTTAGACGCGGCGCTGGCCTCATCGCTGGCGCACCGCGTAGGCGAGATTTTGTTAGAAGAAAACGGGGTAGATCCCCAAACCAGCGCATTTGTGGAGCTGGCGGCGCAGTATTTGCGGCTGCCGGTGTGAAGCATCTCCCCCTATTTGACATAACCCGTGAAACAGCTATATTAGCTGTAACACCTATTTCAAAGGCTGCTGCTATGCTAACCATGACATCCCTTGCCGCCCAAAGCCAATTTGGTAACTTGATCGACCGTGCGTTGCGCCAGCCGGTGGCCGTGACGCGGCGGGGTCGGCCTGTGGCCGTGGTGCAGTCGTAT
>JANOYR010000300.1:0-8195 GCA_031428975.1 Polaromonas sp.
GATCGGACATGGCTCACCTTGTGTACTATTAGGGTACAGGTGAGCGTCGTTGTGAACATGCCCAAGCCTGGCGGGATGTGAATTGTTCACAAAATCAACCGCTGCAACGCTCCTTGGGTTACCATCATTTTAATTCACAACTTCGGTCCTGCTCTGTAAACGCACATGTTTGATAAATTATTCAAAAAAAAATCTGATTCGGATTTCGCCTCTACGATAACGCAAGCACGTAGGCGGTCTGTTGACGGCTCTGCAAGTGCTGGTATGGCAGCAGAAATGCTCACTGCGCCTACCGCCTTGATGCAACTCTCGCGCGACGAAGGCAAGGTCGTGGTGAGCTACATGACCCCAAAAAAGATAGCCGATGGCACGACTTTTATTAAAGAAGGCGATGCACGCGACACTGGTTATATGATGCTTTTGCTTGAGGGCGAAGTCACGATTGAGAGCATTTCGGTGAGCCGCATCTCGCCTGTAACGGTCACTGTGCTCGGTCCTGGCAGTTTAATAGGCGAAATGGGCTTGGTCGACGGTGAGCCGCGCTCGGCCTCGTGCACCGCCACCACCGACATCAGTTGCGCGATTTTGACGCGCGCTTCATTAGAGCTGCTGATGAACGAAGAGCCACGTGTGGGCGCTAAGCTGATGATGGCCGTGAGCCTGCGCATTGCAGAGCGCATGCGCGATACCGCCGACAAGCTGCGTTTGTATGCCCAATTGGTGTTGGCCATGCAGCAAGAAATCGACAACGCGCTGCCCACCTAGGCCAGTGCCCATGCGCGGGCTGTGCCGCTCGCGGAGAGCTTTTGGTAAATTCAGCCTGCGCTGGTGATCCAGCGGGCCGCTTTTTCTGCCATCATCAAAGTGGGGCTGTTGGTGTTGCCACTGGTAATGGTGGGCATGGCACTGGCATCCACTACCCGCAGGCCATGGACAATTCCCCCTCTACCATCTCTCACCCGCATTTGTGCATCTAGCACAGCAGTGGCATCATTGTCTGCTCCCATTTTTGCAGTGCCAACGGGATGAAAAATGGTAGTGGCAATGTCGCCTGCTAGGCGCGCCAATTCTTCGTCGCTGTTGTATTGCGGGCCCGGTTTGTATTCGACAGGCTTGAATTTGGCCAGCGCGGGCTGCGCGGCAATGGTGCGCGTGAAGCGCAAACTGTCGGCGGCCACTTTGCGGTCTTCTGGCGTGCTCAGATAGTTGGGCGCGATAGCCGGCGCATCTTCAAAATTGCTGGTTTTGATCTGCACCGTGCCACGGCTGCTGGGGTTAAGGTTGCAAACACTGGCGGTAAATGCAGGAAAACTGTGCAGCGGCTGGCCAAAAGCGTCTAGGCTGAGTGGTTGCACATGGTATTCGATATTCGGCCAAGCATGGTCTGCGCTGCTGCGCGTAAAAGCGCCCAACTGACTGGGCGCCATGCTCATGGGGCCGGTTTGCTTGAGGGCGTATTCAAGACCGATTTTGGCCTTGCCCCACCAGGAGTTGGCCAGCGTGTTGAGCGTGTCAACGCCCTCCACTTTGTACACCGCACGGATTTGCAAATGGTCTTGCAAGTTAGCACCTACTCCTTGTAAATCGCATACTGGTTCTATGCCTTTGCTCTTCAAAAAGGCCGCATCGCCAATGCCTGAGAGCTGTAAAAGCTGCGGTGTGCCAATAGCCCCAGCGCACAAAACCACTTGGTCAGCTGCCGTAGCGGTGACCATGCGGTCACCCGTCCAGACCTGCACGCCGGTGCAGCGCTGGCTGCCGTCTGGCTGCTTTTCAAGCACGAGGCGCACCACATGGGCGCGTGTCCACATTTCAAAATTAGGCCGTCCGTAGCAGGTGGGGCGCAAAAACGCCTTGGCGGCGTTCCAGCGGAAACCGTTTTTTTGGTTTACCTCAAAGTAGCCTACGCCCTCGTTGTTGCCTTGGTTAAAGTCGGCGGTTTTGGGCACGCCCGCCTGCTCGGCGGCATCGGCAAAAGCGTCTAAGATGTCCCAACGCAGGCGTTGCTTCTCAATGCGCCATTCGCCGCCATTTTTGCCTTTCTTGGAGGCGTGGTTGGCATGAAATTTTGAGAAATTCTGGTCAATGTCACTGTCAATGCGAGGTTTGTCGCTATCTAATTTATAGTGGTCTTCATGTGCCATAAAATCTGGCAAACAATTGTCCCATGCCCAAGAGCTGTCGCCAGTCAGCGCCGCCCACTGGTCGTAGTCGCGCGACTGGCCGCGCATGTAAATCATGCCATTGATGCTGCTGCAGCCGCCCAGCACTTTGCCGCGTGGGTAGCCCAAGCTGCGGCCGTTCAGGCCTGCTTGGGCCTCGGTTTGATACAGCCAGTCGGTGCGCGGGTTGCCAATGCAATGCAAATAGCCCACTGGTATGTGAATCCAGTGGTAATCGTCTTTGCCTCCCGCTTCAATCAGCAGCACCCGCTTTTGGCTTTGTGCAGACAGGCGGTTGCACAGCAAAGAGCCCGCAGTGCCCCCGCCTATGACGATGGTGTCGAAGTCAGTTTGGGCCATGGTGCTTATTTACTAGTGGGCATGGCAAACTCCGCGCCTTTGCCAATGCTGTCTGGCCAGCGCTGCATGATGGATTTTTGTTTGGTGTAGAAGCGCACACCCTCTTCGCCATAGGCGTGCATGTCGCCAAAAAGGCTTTTTTTCCAACCGCCAAAGCCGTGCCACGCCATGGGCACAGGAATCGGCACATTGATGCCCACCATGCCCACCTGAATACGGCGGCCAAACTCGCGGGCCACGCCGCCGTCGCGGGTGAAACAGCTCACGCCATTGCCAAACTCGTGGGCGTTGATGAGATTAATGGCCTGCGCCATGTCGGCCACGCGCACGCATGCGAGCACGGGGCCAAAAATCTCTTCTTTGTAAATGCGCATGTTGGGCGTGACATTGTCAAACAGTGTGCCGCCCATCCAAAAGCCCTGCTCGCAGCCTGCTTCTTGTTGCGCAAACTGGCGACCATCGACCAGCAAGTCCGCGCCTTGTGCTGCGCCTACTTCAATATAGCCAGTGATACGGTCAAAGGCCGCTTGGGTGACGATAGGGCCCATTTCAGCGTCAAGGTGCACACCGTTTTTCACCTTCAACGCCTTGGTGCGCTCAATCAGCATGGGCATGATGCGCTCGGCCACATCGCCCACCAGCACCGCCACGCTAATGGCCATGCAGCGCTCGCCAGCGGAGCCATAGGCCGCGCCAATGAGCGCGTCAACGGCCTGTTCCATGTCGGCATCAGGCATGACCACCATGTGGTTTTTAGCGCCGCCCAAGGCCTGCACGCGCTTGCCGTGGTGGGCGCCGGTTTCGTAAATATAGTTGGCAATGGGGGTAGATCCCACAAAGCTAATCGCCTTCACATCGGGGTGCACCAAGAGCGCATCCACGGCCTCTTTGTCGCCCTGCACCACGTTGAAAACACCGTCCGGCAGGCCCGCTTTTTGGAGCAGGTCTGCCATAAAAAGCGAAGCGCTTGGGTCAATCGGGCTGGGCTTGAGCACAAAGGTGTTGCCAGCCGCAATGGCCACCGGAAACATCCACATGGGCACCATCACCGGAAAGTTAAAGGGCGTGATGCCCGCCACCACGCCCAGCGGCTGGCGCAGCGTCCAGTTGTCGATGCCGGTGGACACCTGCTCGGTGAAGTCGCCTTTGAGCAACTGGGGAATGCCCGTGGCAAACTCCACAATGTCGATGCCGCGCGTGACCTCGCCCTGCGCATCGGTGAACACTTTGCCGTGCTCGGCGGTGATGAGGCGCGCCAAATCGTCTTTGTGGCGGTTGAGCAACTCCCAAAACTTGAACATCACCCGCGCCCGCTTGAGCGGCGGTGCGTCGGCCCATGCGGGGAAGGCCGCTTGCGCGGCGGCTACTGCTTTGTCCACTTCAGACGCATTGGCCAGTGCCACATGGCCTGTCACTGCGCCCGAGGCAGGGTTGGTCACCGCTTGGTTGCGGCCAGAGTTGCCAGCCATGGTGTTGCCAGCGATGAAATGCCCAATATGTGTCATGCCCATTGATAGCCTCGTTAATATGCCCCAAGTATCGCCGCGCAAAGCCCATAAATCCAATGAAACCTGCAAAAGAGCGCGATAAACACACACTTTAAGCAGTGGCTGTTGCCGATGCCCATGCGCCCCCCCTGAACGGGGGATAGCAGCGGCTCGCTGGCCATTGGATAATATGCGATCATTGCCAGTGCCTATGAATTCCCCTTTGCCCCTCTCTTATCAGCCCCGTGTTCAAGCGGGCAGCAACGTGCCCAACACGCCATGGCTGCTGCTGGGGCGTTGGACTGCGGGGCAATTGACCGACGCAGGTGCTTGGCATGCAATGGACAAAAGCCTCAAGTCGCAGCTTACTGTAGCCAAGCCTTCTGCACCACAGGCATGGGATCTGCGCATGGCCGATGCACTGGACCACATTGGGGCGCAGATTTTATGGAACCATTGGGGCCGCACATGGCCTGCAAGTGTGCAGATGCATCCTAGCCAAAAGGCAGTGCTAGAGCGTGTGGCGCAGTTTTCATTGGCTGCTGTGCCTGCCAATAGCCCAACGCTCGCGCAGCGCTTTAACAAGCTGGGCGAGGTGGTGTTCATCGTGGCCGAGCATATGCGCGGCATGACGGAGCTGATTGGACAGTTGTTTTTGGATTTGCTGCGTTTGGCGCGCGCCCCGCGCCAAGGGCCTTGGCGCGATGTCTCGGGGCATTTGTACAACATTGGGGCGACAGCGCTGCCTATTACCGCGCTGGTGGGCATGCTCATTGGTGTGGTGCTGGCTTACCTGATGGCGCAGCAACTGCGCCAGTTTGGGGCAGATTCTTTTATTGTGGATATTTTGGGGGTGTCGCTCATTCGTGAACTCGGACCCATGCTGGCAGCCATATTGCTTGCTGGGCGTTCGGGCTCGGCCATCACTGCGCAAATAGGCGTAATGCGGGTTACCGAGGAGCTCGATGCCATGCGCGTCATGGGTATTTCGCACGGCTTTCGTTTGGTAATGCCGCGTGCTATTGCGCTGGCTATTGCTATGCCATTAATAGCGGTTTGGACCACCACAGCAGCGCTGCTGGGTGGAATGATTGCGGCTGATTTGGCGTTGGACATCAATGCCAATTATTTTTTGCATGCCCTGCCCGGCGCGGTGGACAAGGTCAATTTAACCCTGTCAGTGGCCAAGTCATCCGTATTTGGCGTGTTGATTGCCTTGGTGGGCTGCCACTACGGCCTGCGCGTGAAACCCAACACCGAGAGTTTGGGGCGCGGCACCACGGCATCGGTGGTCACCGCCATCACCATTGTGATCTTGGTGGACGCAGCCTTTGCCATTGTTTTCAAAGATTTAGGGGTTTGAGCATGGCTGAGCCCGATTCTGTTTTTGACCCCGCCGCCCCCGTCGTGGAGATTAAAAACCTGTGGACGGTGTTTAAAACACCGGAGGCGGAGTTTGTCATCCACAAGAATTTGGAGCTGTCCATCGCACGCGGCGAAGTGCTGTCGCTAGTGGGTGGCTCGGGCACTGGCAAAACCACCCTGCTGCGCCAAATACTGGGTTTGCAAACGCCCACCCGTGGCACGGTGAAGGTGTTGGGCAAACCCGCCTCGCGCCTGAGCGAGCAGGGCGCGGCCAGCCGAGTGGGCATGTTGTTTCAACACGGGGCGCTGTTTTCGGCTTTTAGCGTGCTGGACAACATATCGTTTCCACTGCGCGAGCTCAAACATGTAAGCGACTCTCTGGCCCGCGACGTGGCCATGGTCAAGCTGCAAATGGTGGGGCTAGAGGCCAAACACGCCAGCAAATCACCCAGCGATTTGTCGGGGGGCATGGTCAAGCGCGTGGCGCTGGCGCGTGCCTTGGTCATGGATCCGCCACTTTTGTTGCTCGATGAACCCACTGCGGGCCTGGATCCTGAAAGCGCTGATGATTTTTGCGCCCTGCTGCGCAATTTGCACCAAGAGCTGGGGCTCACGGTGGTGATGGTGACGCACGATTTGGACACCCTGTTTGAGCTGTCTACGCGGGTGGCCGTGCTGGCCTCACAAAAAGTGATTGTCAGCGGCACCGCCAAAGAGGTGATGGACTTTGACCATCCCTTTGTGCAAGAGTATTTTTGGGGCGAACGCGGCCGCCGAGCCATGGTGCTGCTGGACGCGCCGCGCAACCAACGCGCCGCCGCACACGCTTAACCCCCCCCCCGCAACACCCTCACTTAAGCCGCATTCACCTAGCGAGAAATTATGGAAAACAAGTCTCATGCCCTTGCCGCTGGCGCATTTGTGATCTTCGTGACTGCCTTGGTGGTGGCGCTGGCCACATGGCTCTCGCGCGACAACACCATGCGCACCACGTACGAGATGACCACCCGCGACAGCGTCAGTGGTCTGTCGCCCCAAGCCGCAGTGCGCTACCGAGGCATTGCAGTGGGCAAGGTGCAAAACATCGAGTTTGACCCCAAGGTGGTGGGCAATGTGCTGATTACCTTGGCAATTAACGACAACGCGCCTATTACAGAGTCAACCTTTGCTAGCCTTGCTTTTCAGGGCGTGACTGGCTTGGCCTTTGTGCAGCTCGACGATACTGGCGGCTCAAGTTTGCCCCTCAAAGGCGCAAACGGTAATCCCCCCCGTATTACATTGCGCCCGGGTTTTATCAGCAAACTCACAGACAAAGGCGACGCCATTCTCACGCAACTCGAAGAAACCAGCAAACGCTTTAACGCGCTTTTGTCGGCAGAAAACCAAAAAACATTGTTTGGCACCGTACAAAGCGCAGGCAAAAGCGCCGAGCAACTGGGGGCTATGAGCGTGCGCATTCAAAGCATTATGGATGCCCAATTTGGGCCCGAGCGCACCAATATTCCGCTGCTCACGGCGGAAACCACGCAGGCCATGAAGGCCATTCAAAGCACCGCAGCCGACACCAGCAAACTGACGCAAGAGCTGGGCAAAGTCGCCGCCGACTCTGGCAAAGCGGTGGTGGCCATCACAGGCGCAGCCCATGCGGCAGCATCGGTGGCCAACGCCGTGACCACGCTCACGGCGCAAATATCAGCCAAAGGCGGTTTGCTAGACCAAGCCGCGCAAGGCGGCGCTGCGCTCACCAGCGCAGCCCAAGCGCTCAATGCCAGCACCTTGCCCCGCTTAAACCGTGTGGCCGACGATGCCAGCCGAACCGCCCGTGGCCTGAGTCAAGTGGCAACCAGCATCAGCGACAACCCACAGAGCCTGCTGTACGGCAACGGCGCCGTGCCACCAGGGCCTGGCGAATCGGGGTTTTATGCACCATCTGCCAAGCCTTAAGGAGTTTTTATGCAGTCCCCAATTGCCTCTCAATTCGCTAATAAATTAATAGCAAACTATGACCATATGACGGTGACATTGGTCAAATTTATTCAAATAACTGCAATGGTAAGCCTGCTGGGCTTGACGGCGTGCAGCACGCCCCAAGCACCGCTGCCCAAGGCAGTGTTTGACTTTGGGGTGAGCACCGCGCAAGCCAATGCGCCCAGTACAAGTGCAGCGCCCAGTGCCATTGCTTTGGCTGAAATTGATGCCCCTGGCGCTTTGGACGGCGCTGCCGTGCTCTACCGCTTGGGTTACGCCGATGTGCAGCAACTGCGTCCTTATGCGCAAGCCAGGTGGAGCATGCCACCTGCCCAATTGCTGCGTGCCCAACTGCGCGACACGCTGGGCGCAGCCCGACCCGTGGTGTCGGCGGGTGAGGTGTCAGGTGCGCCATTGCTCAAAATTGAATTGCTAGAGTTTGCCCATGTGTTTGCAAGCGCCACGCAAAGCGAAGGCGTGGTGCGCTTGCGTGCCACTTTGCTGCAAGGCGACAGGTTGCTGGCGCAACAAGTGTTCAGCGCCAACACGTCGGCGGTCTCGCAAGATGCTGCGGGTGGTGTGCGGGCCCTCACGCTGGCCAGTAGGCAGGCGGTGGCGGCGGTGAGTGGGTGGGTGGCAACTGCTTTGCGCTGATTTGGCTGTTTTTCGTACTGGCGCAGGCCGGTGTTGCCTGAAGCTTCGCGGCCAATACGGCTCGAGCAGAGGTTTTTCTTGGCTTTTTAAACTGCTTGTCCTGACGCGCCCGATAAGCGTTTTGGCTCGACCGCCGCGCCCTCAAGGCGGGCCTACCGCAAAGCGGTCGGACCGGAGCGCCCAAACGCTGATCGGGCGC
>JANOYR010000301.1:0-3469 GCA_031428975.1 Polaromonas sp.
GTGGGCAGAAAACATCCCATTCGCCGAAACACGCGACTATGTGAAAAAAGTATTGGCCAACACCACCGTGTATGCCGCTGTGATTACTGGCCAGCCGCAGTCTATGAAGGCGCGGTTGGGTCATGTGGGCCCACGCGAAGGTGCGCAGCCCGAACCCAACAAGGATTTACCATGAATATTCTCGTCTTAGGCGGTAGCGGCTTTGTGGGCCGCCATGTTTGCGAAAAACTGGCCGTCGCTGGCCACAGCATCACCGTGCCCACGCGGCGCTTGGCGGCCTCTAAACATTTACTACCCTTGCCACGCTTGACCTTGTTGCAAGCTGATGTGCATGATGAAAAATCGCTTGCTGCGCTTGTATCTAATCACGATGCAGTTATTAATTTAATAGCAATTTTGCACGGAGACGAAGCCCGCTTTGAGCGCACGCATGTGGCGTTGCCACAAAAAATAGTGGCCGCTTGCAAAGCCGCTGGCGTGCGCCGTATCGTGCACATCAGCGCTTTGGGTGCGGCGCTGGATGCGCCCTCGATGTACCAGCGCAGCAAAGCGCGTGGCGAGGCAGTGCTAGCAGGCTCTGGGCTAGACGTGACCCTGCTGCGCCCCAGCGTGGTGTTTGGCGCAGAAGACAAGTTTTTAAACATGTTTGCCACCCTGCAAGGCATAGCGCCCTTTATGCCGCTGGCAGGCGGCGCTACGCGCTTTGCACCCGTGTGGGTTGAAGACGTGGCGCAGGCGGTGGTCAGCAGCTTGACGCGCTCTGATGCCATCGGCCAAACCTATGAAGCCTGCGGACCTGATGTGCTCACGCTCAAGCAAATTGTGCAACTGGCCGGCAAGCTTGCGGGTTGCCAGCGCCCCGTGATTGGCCTACCGCTGTGGCTAGGCCGCTTTCAGGCCGCTGCCATGGAATGGCTACCCGGCGAACCGCTGATGAGCCGCGACAATGTGGATTCGCTCAAGGTTGACAACTTGTCCGACGGCCGTACGCAAGGCCTTGCTGCGCTGGGTATTGCGCCCGCCTCGGTGTATGCCATAGCGCCCAGTTATATTGGCGCTGCGCGTACCATGGACAAATACCGTGGCGTTCATTGAGCGCCAAGGCGGTGCGCAGCACTGCGCGGATTGATGCGCCAGCGTTGTTAATTGCGCCCTGTTTTTTCACGAAAGCCACGCGGTCTGGCCACTAGCATTGGCTTTCTATTCAAAGGAATCCTATGCAGCTCTTGATTGGCAACAAAAACTATTCCTCATGGTCTATGCGTCCATGGGTCATGCTTAAAAACGCGGGGATTGCCTTTGACGAAGTGCTGGTGCGCTTTGACGCTTTTGGCGCGGGCTCCACCTTCAGTGCCACCGTTGGCAAAACCAACCCCGTAGGCAAAGTGCCCTGTTTGGTCCATGATGGCTTGGCCGTGTGGGACACCCTATCAATCGCCGAATACGCCGCCGAAACATTCCCAGACAAAAAACTGTGGCCGCAGGACGCCAAACACCGCGCCCGCGCCCGCAGCATTTGCGCCGAAATGCACAGCGGTTTTGGTGCCCTGCGCAGCGCCTGCCCCATGAACATCGAAGCCAGCCTGCCACAGGTGGGTGCACTGGCGCTGCGCGACAAAGCGGGTGTGCGCGCCGACCTAGCCCGCATCGAAGTCATGTGGACAGAGCTCTTGGCCCAGCACGGCGGCCCATTCTTATTCGGCGCAACTTTCACCATCCCAGATGCCTACTTTGCCCCCGTGTGCATGCGCCTGAAAACCTACGCCCTGTCTAGCAACCCCGCCATCAACGCCTATATAGAGCGCATCTGCGCAGCCCCCGGCGTGTCGCATTGGATAGCCGATGCGCTGCAAGAAAACGATTTTCGGGATTTTGAGGAACCGTATCGGTTGGGGCGCTGATTACAAATCGCGGCCGGTCTGTAGTTTGTATTCGCCACTTACGGTTGCGAACCAGCCTTTTTGCAGGCCAGCGCTGGTGGCGCTGGTATCCAGCACTTTTTTGATTGCTTGCACAAATTCTAGGCGTGTCGTGAAGCTGGGATACTTTGATTTTTTGGCATACCAAGTGGCGGGTCGAATGTTGAAAGCCACGCCTTTTTTCCACTGGATTTTGAGCACGGAGCGCTCAGAAGCTGAGCAAATTTCCCACACTTTTTTAGCCACATGTTTTTGATGGCGATGCCGCTGGCGTTTTCTTCGTATTCAAAAATCAAATAATCCGAATCCAATCGGTGTGGGTGCGTCATTAACGAGCGGCAATATGCTTGAAAATTGGCCACGTCGAAATTGGGTGATTTTTAAAGCACTTAACTTCCAGTAAATCTACGGTGTCGTCGCTTGCATGCATCAAAAAATCAGGAAACTCCTGCGAGTTGGCTTTGAGGCGGTAAGAAATGCCTTTGCTGTCCATGAAGCTTTTCAGCCACTCTTGGATCACATTGCCCACAATCGAGCTGTCGCGCACCAATGTTTTTAAGCCATTCAACTCAAAGTAGGTCTGCCCAGTTGCACCAATCATTCCTGATTTTTGCAGTTCATTCAATAGTTGCTGTGCAGACATGCGTTCCTTACTTGATTAAGCGCAGCGCCACAGCCTTGATCACGGGCGGCATCACGGTGTTGCCAATCAAGTCAAAAGCTTTGGCGTAATCGTCCTCGCTCAGCGCATAGCTGTCGGGGAAGCCAGAAAACCGCAATCCCTCACGCACGGTGATGCTGCGCACCCCCAGCTTGGTGGCCACTGCAAGCTTGCCCGCTTCAGTGGCCACAATGGTGGATGCCACGTCTTGGGGGTCGATGATTTTGGCCAAGGGAAATGAGAGCTTGCCCGCCACAATGTTGTAACCCTTGGGCGCACCAGTGTGCGCTATCCGCTTGGTGATGCCATCGATAACCACCTTCTTTTTGGGGTGCTCAAACTTCACATAGCCTTTGGCGCACAGGTCTTCAATATTGGTTTCGAGCCTGGCGTGCTCGTAAAAAGTGCGAATCTCAGCCAAAGTCAAAGGCATGCCGTCCATCCAGTCAATGCCTTTGTCTGCGGCCCATTTTTTAGAGCGGCGTTGGGTCAAAATCAAATTGAGCAATTTCTTTTGCTCGGCGTTCACTTTGCCTTTGATTTCTAAATCCCAGCTGTGGATGTTGTTGTCGCCCCCGCGCTTGTCTTTGATAGATTTGCCAATCAAATCAGACGGCGCGAATTTGTCTGACAAGAGCTTGGTAAACGCCGTGTGCTGCACTGGTTTGTTGTGCTCAATGCTACTTTCTACGCTTTTGAAGACGTGCTCAAAATTTTGCAAGTCAGGCAGGTGCTTTTTATGCCCCACAATATAGATGCGCTTGCGTTTTTGCGGCACACCAAATTCTGACGAATCTAGCACCTGCCAGCTTACTTTGTAGTTCAACTCGTGCAGCTTGGCCAAAATCACTTTAAGGGTATCGCCTTTGTCATGCGTGGCCAAGCCGTC
>JANOYR010000302.1:0-24263 GCA_031428975.1 Polaromonas sp.
AAAATGGGCAATCCGAACATCAAGCGCGTGGCCAGTGCGGTGCGCACGCTCGATGACTTGCCAATAGTAGCGGTAACTTGCGCGGTCATGCAATGCACCGCCGTGGCTAATAGGCGCCCACTGCGCCGTTTGTGCGGCATCAAGAATAGTGCAGGCGCTGTCAATTTCAGCGTCCGTTGGGGCAAAAGCGGCCAATATCGGACGGATTTGGCTAGGATGGATGCTCCACATGCGGGTGTAGCCCAACTCACGGCTGGCGCGGGTAGCGGCCGCTTGCATTTTGGCTGCATCAGCAAATTCAGTTACTACGCCATGGGCGGGCACTTTGCCGTGGGCATGGCAGGCCGAGGCGATTTCCAGCTTGGCACGGACCACCAGCGGATGCTCAAACTGGCCTTGCGATGTCATGGCCTGCGCTGGAATAGCCCCTCCGTGGGCCGATACAAAATCCATCAATCCAAAGCTCAAGCTCTGCACCGCTGGGTGTGCCGCAATGTCAAAAGCGCGGTGTACCGCAGCGGGCGACTCTATCAAAACTTGTAGCGGTATATGACGGCCTGACGGTGACATTGCCACTTTTATTGCAATATCTACATCTTGCGGTGACTCTACCTTGGGCAGCATAATGTGGCACAGCGCATTGCCCGCTTTGCCCACAATAATGGCCATATCTTGCGCAAAATGCGGATGGTCTACGGGGTGTACCCGCACCGCCACACGGGCTTTGCCGCCAGATGCCAGCACGGCCGCATTGGCCATTTCAGCCACCATATGCGCATGCTCAGACTCGCCACCCACAGGCGCTCCGTCTTCGCAGTCCAGCGTCACGTCGAATACGCATGCGCCAAACTCCTCTTGCATGTCGGCCTGCAAAGCCAGCGACTTGCGCATTCGCAGCTCTACACCACTGTAGTGGTCACAAACCGGCAACACCACCGCGCCCGCTTGGGCGCTTAGTAAGATGTCTCTGGCTTGGACCATGGCAGCGTAAAGGTTTACAGCAAATGCTTCACGCCGTCTTGCTCGCCTTGCAGTTCTGCCAAGGTTTTGTTGATGCAGGTCTGGCTAAACGCGTCAATGGCCAAGCCCTCAACGAGTTTGTATTCGCCGCCTTCGCACGTCACCGGAAAACCAAACATCACATCTTGTGGAATGCCGTATTGGCCGTCCGATGGAATGCCCATAGTGACCCATTTGCCATTGGTGCCCAGCGCCCAATCGCGCATATGGTCAATAGCCGCATTGGCCGCTGACGCAGCACTAGAGAGCCCACGTGCTTCAATAATGGCAGCACCGCGCTTGCCCACGGTGGGCAAAAAGGTGTTGGCATTCCACTCTTGGTCGTTGATCATGGCGGCAACGCTCTCGCCGTTGATGGTGGCAAAACGGTAGTCGGCGTACATGGTGGGCGAATGGTTGCCCCAAACGGTGAGTTTTTCAATGTCGGCCACGGCTTTGCCGGTTTTGGCAGCGATTTGGCTGGCCGCGCGGTTGTGGTCTAAACGCAGCATGGCGGTGAAGTTTTTGCGCGGCAGATCGGGGGCGCTCTTCATGGCAATGTAGGCATTGGTGTTTGCTGGATTACCCACCACCAAAACTTTCACATTGCGGCTGGCCACGGCATTCAAAGCCTTGCCTTGTGCAGTGAAAATAGCGCCATTGACCGCCAGCAATTCGGCACGCTCCATGCCCGGGCCGCGTGGGCGCGAGCCGACCAGCAAAGCGTAGTCAGCATCTTTGAACGCAGTCATCGGGTCACCATGTGCGGTCATTTCCACCAGCAGGGGGAATGCGCAGTCATCGAGCTCCATCATCACGCCCTTGAGCGCTTTTTGAGGGCCTTCTACTGGCACTTCGAGCAACTGCAAAATCACAGGCTGGTCTTTGCCCAGCATTTCGCCACTGGCGATACGAAACAACAGGGCGTATCCGATTTGACCAGCAGCGCCAGTAACGGCGACGCGAACAGGTTTTTTGCTCATAAAAACTCCGACCGAGATGTGTTGATAAGGATGGTGGCGAAACTGGCGCATTACCCAACTGCAATTCACGCCCATTTACAACCTAGAGTTTACCCTCAAAACCGCCTATTTAGCCGACTGTCTTATGTCTTATATAAGATATGATTGGCGCATGTCTGCTTTACCGATTGCGTTTTCGCCACTTTACAGCCAAATCAAAGCCCTGATCTTGCAAAGCATGCAGTCGGCGGAGTGGAAACCGGGCGAAGCCATCCCCTCAGAGATGGAACTAGCGGCCCGCTACCGCGTGAGCCAAGGCACGGTGCGCAAAGCCATTGACGAACTAGCATTTGAAAACTTGGTGGTGCGCCGCCAAGGTAAAGGTACTTTTGTTGCCACCCACACCGAACAGCAAGTCCAATACCGTTTTTTGCGTCTTGTGCCCGACGAGGGCGATGTGCAAACCGAAGGGCCTGCGGCGAGGCGTATTGTGGACTGCCGCAAGGTACGCGCCAGCGCCGATGTGGCACGCGCCCTGGATCTGCGCACGGGCGATGCCGTGTTGCAATTGCGTCGCGTGCTCAGTTTGGCGGGTAAGCCCACCATTGTGGAAGACATTTGGCTACCCGGGGGACCATTTAAGGGCCTCACAGCCGAGCGCCTCGCCGCAGACACCGGCCCTATGTACGCCATGTTTGAAACCGAGTTCGGCGTGCGCATGGTTCGTGCTGAAGAGAAAATTCGAGCAATGTCAGCGTCAAATGGTCTTGAGGCGCTCTTAAATGTAGAGCACGGCACACCGCTCCTGAGCGTGGAGCGCATCGCCTACACCTACCAAAACGTCCCTATGGAGCTGCGTCGCGGCAGTTATTGCACCCAAACGCACCATTACCGCAACGAATTGGGATAATAATTTATACTTACATTTTTTTAATCTGGAGCACACCATGAAGCAATACAGCGCAGAGTTTTTAGGCACGTTTTGGCTTGTTTTGGGCGGTTGCGGCAGTGCGGTGCTCGCGGCGGCTTTTCTAATGGTCGGCATTGGTTTGCACGGCGTGTCGCTGGCATTTGGCTTAACTGTCTTGACCATGGCTTTTGCCATTGGGCATATCTCAGGTTGCCATCTGAACCCTGCCGTGTCGATTGGCCTGTGGGCGGGTGGGCGTTTTCCTGCGAACAAACTCTTGCCCTACATAGGCGCACAGGTACTAGGCGGAATTGCTGCGGGCGCTGTTTTGTACACCATTGCCAGCGGTGCGCCAGGCTTTGATGTGTCCAAGGGTTTTGCCTCGAATGGCTACGGTGCGCATTCGCCAGGCGGCTATTCGCTGTTGGCAGCCTCGGTAACTGAAGTGGTGATGACTATGTTCTTTTTGCTGGTGATCTTGGGCGCTACCGATAAGCGTGCGCCAGCAGGTTTTGCACCCATTGCCATCGGCTTGGCACTGACCTTGATCCACCTCATCAGCATTCCCGTCACCAACACCTCAGTGAATCCAGCGCGTAGCACTGGAGTAGCCCTGTTTGTAGGTGGATGGGCGGTTGAGCAACTGTGGCTTTTTTGGATAGCACCTATTTTTGGTGCAATTTTGGGTGCGGTCACGTATAAATTCATTGCCAACGAAGACAAATAGCGCGAACCAACCCACAAGACCTACCAGTGACCTTGGTTTTTTTCGCCGTGTAAGCTTTGGACTTGCTGCATTGCAATAGAATTAGCGTTAACCCGCATTTTCGGGCCACTGGCAGAGTTACCCAGCAGTTACCAAATAACAAACTTCAGGCACCATCTCCATGAGCGACCTAGCTACAACTCCCACGAAACGCCCCGAGTTTCGCAACATTAACGCATTCAAAGACCTCCCCAACTACCGCCTGCCTTTGGCCGGCTTGGTGTCGATCTTGCACCGTATCAGCGGTGTCATTATGTTTGTCCTGATGCCCTTCATCATTTGGATGTTTGACAAATCGATTTCCTCAGAAATTTCCTATGCCAAATTTCGCGCCGCATTCAATGTGGGCATGCTGGGCTTGCCCGGATTTATGTGGAAACTGGTTGCATTGGCCTTGGTTTGGGCATTTTTGCACCATCTGATTGCTGGCCTGCGCCATCTTTGGATGGACGCTCGCCACGCCGTGAGCAAAGAATTTGGCAAAAGCTCAGCTGTAGTGACCTTGATACTCAGCCTCTCACTTACCGCCATTTTGGGCGCTAAAGTTTTCAGCCTCTACTAATTAAGAACAACAAGGAATACAAAAATGGCAGTTAATTACGGATCAAAACGCATCGTTGTCGGCGCACACTACGGCTTGCGCGACTGGCTCAGCCAGCGCATCACCGCTGCGCTTATGGCGCTCTACACTTTTATTTTGCTGGGTCAAGTGCTGTTCATGCGCGGCGCAGTCACTTACGAAAAATGGGCGGGTATTTTTGCCAGCCAGTGGATGAAGACCTTCACATTCGTCATCATCTTGGCTTTGCTGTACCACGTCTGGGTGGGCATGCGTGATATTTTCATGGATTACATCAAGCCGCTGGCATTGCGCCTTGGCCTACAGGTGGCCGCTATCGTGTGGCTCGTAGGCTGCGCAGGTTGGGCCATTCAAGTGCTGTGGCGCTTGTGATTAGAAATTTAAAATTTGAGCAACACGAACATGGCAACTATTTCTAAACGTAAATTCGACGTAGTCATCGTCGGCGCAGGCGGCTCTGGCATGCGCGCATCATTGCAGCTGGCGCGGGCCGGCCTGAACGTAGCGGTGCTGACCAAAGTATTTCCCACCCGTAGCCACACCGTAGCAGCACAAGGCGGCATTGGTGCGTCGCTGGCCAATATGTCTGATGACAACTGGCATTACCACTTTTATGACACCGTCAAAGGTTCTGACTGGCTGGGCGACCAAGACGCGATTGAATTCATGTGCCGTGAAGCGCCCAAAGTGGTCTATGACCTGGAGCACATGGGCATGCCTTTTGACCGCAACCCTGACGGCACGATTTACCAACGCCCTTTTGGCGGCCACACGTCGAACTATGGCGAAAAATCGGTGCAACGCGCCTGCGCCGCAGCCGACCGCACTGGCCACGCCATGCTGCACACGCTGTACCAACAAAATCTGAAAGCCAAAACCACATTCTTCGTGGAGTGGATGGCGCAAGACCTCATCATGGATGCCGATGGCGACTGCGTGGGCGTAACCGCCATTGAAATGGAAACTGGCGAAACGCATATTTTTGAAGGCAAAACCACGCTCTTGGCTACAGGCGGCGCAGGCCGTATTTTTGCAGCCTCTACTAATGCCTTTATCAACACTGGCGACGGCTTGGGTATGGCGGCTCGCGCCAAGCTGGCGCTGGAAGACATGGAGTTTTGGCAGTTTCATCCCACCGGCGTAGCGGGCGCGGGCGTGTTGCTCACCGAAGGCTGCCGTGGCGAAGGTGCTATTTTGATCAACAGCAATGGCGAGCGCTTCATGGAGCGCTATGCGCCCACCCTGAAAGACTTAGCTCCACGCGATTTTGTCTCGCGCTGTATGGACCAAGAGATCAAAGAAGGCCGTGGCTGCGGCCCTAACAAAGACTATGTGTTACTCAAGTTAGACCATCTTGGCGCTGACACTGTGCACAAGCGCTTGCCCTCGGTGTATGAGATTGGCATCAACTTTGCTAATGTGGACGTGACCAAAGAGCCAATTCCAGTAGTGCCCACTATCCATTACCAAATGGGCGGCATTCCTACCAATATCAATGGCCAAGTCGTCACGCAGAAAAACGGCGTTGACAACGCGGTCGTCAACGGCTTGTATGCCGTGGGCGAATGTTCTTGCGTAAGTGTGCACGGTGCAAACCGTTTGGGCACTAATTCTTTGCTCGACTTGTTGGTGTTTGGCCGCGCGGCTGGCAACCATATTGTGGAGTTCCACAACAAAAACAAAACCCATAAGGCCTTGCCTGCTGATGCTGCGGATTTGACTGTGTCGCGCCTAGCCCGCCTTGACGGCGCCAAAGACGGCGAGTACGCCCAAGTAGTGGCCAACGACATCCGCGCTGCCATGCAGCTGCACGCAGGCGTGTTCCGCACACAGGCCAGTATGAACGAAGGCGTCAAGAAAATCGCCGACCTGCGCGAGCGCGTCAACGCCATTGGCCTCAAAGACAATTCCAAAATCTTCAACACCGCACGTATTGAGGCCTTGGAAGTAGACAACTTGATTGAATGCGCTCAGGCAACCATAGTGTCCGCCGCAGCCCGCACCGAAAGCCGTGGTGCACACTCGGTAGCCGACTACGACGACACGGCAGAGTTCCCCAACGGACGCAACGACAAAGAGTGGCACAAGCACACGCTTTGGTACAAAGACAACAACACTTTGAGCTACAAAGCCGTGCAGATGAAACCACTGACGGTGGAATCTGTGCCTCTTAAAACGCGCACTTTCTAAGCGTTAGGAAAACAAAATGGAAACACGCACCTTCAAAATTTACCGCTACAACCCCGACGCGGATGCCAAGCCTTATATGCAAACCGTCAAAGTAGAGCTCGACGGCACAGAGCGCATGCTGCTTGATGTGTTAATGAAACTCAAAGAGCAAGACCCGTCAATTAGCTTTCGCCGCAGCTGCCGCGAGGGTGTTTGCGGGTCCGATGCCATGAACATCAATGGCAAAAATGGCTTGGCCTGCTTGACCAATATGCGCACCCTCAAAGGCGACATCACGCTCAAGCCTCTGCCTGGCCTGCCCGTGATCCGCGATTTGATTGTGGACATGACACAGTTCTTTAAACAATACAACTCCATCAAGCCTTACTTGATGAACGACACTGTGCCGCCCGAAAAAGAGCGTTTGCAGTCGCCTGTAGAGCGCGAAGAGCTCGATGGCTTGTACGAGTGCATCCTTTGCGCGTCATGCTCGACCAGCTGCCCCAGCTTTTGGTGGAATCCCGACAAGTTCGTAGGACCTGCTGGCCTCTTGCAAGCCTACCGTTTCATTGCCGACAGCCGTGACGAAGGTACAGCCGAGCGCCTAGACAATCTAGAAGATCCTTATCGCCTGTTTCGCTGCCATACCATCATGAATTGTGTGGATGTTTGCCCTAAAGGGCTAAACCCGACCAAGGCAATTGGCAAAATCAAAGAAATGATGGTGCTACGCGCAGTCTGATGCAAGAGAACTTGTTGGTTGCAACGCTGGACAGCGAGGCTGCACTGGACGACAAGCTCTGTATACGGGCACTGTCTAAGTTGCGCTGGCGTTCGCGTCGTGGTCTGCTTGAAAATGATCTCTTCATTGAGCGGTTTTTCAACCGGTATGAAAACCAGTTAACCGTCAGGCAGGCGAATAGTTTGAATGCTTTAATGGATTTGTCGGACAACGATTTACTTGATGCGCACTTGGGTCGCAAAAGCTTGCAAAATATTCGCGCCGACTTAGACACACCCGATGTGCGACAGATTTTGAAAATGTTAATGGAAAAAAGTTGAAGGAAACCCGCAATGAAACTCGCTGACAATAAAGCCACCCTGTCGTTCTCCAACGGCAGTCCCAGCATCGACCTGCCGGTATACAAAGGCTCTATCGGGCCCGATGTCGTTGACATCCGCAAGCTCTATGCGCAAACGGGTATGTTCACCTATGACCCGGGCTTTTTAAGCACGGCGGCCACGCAATCGGCCATCACCTATATTGACGGCGACAAAGGCGAGCTGCTTTACCGTGGCTACCCGATTGAACAATTGGCTACCAACTGCGACTTCTTAGAAACATGCCATTTACTCTTGTACGGCAACCTGCCCAATGCAGCGCAAAAGACGGATTTTGTTGGCCGCGTAACCAACCACACCATGGTCAACGAGCAAATGCAATTTTTCTTGCGTGGCTTTCGCCGTGACGCGCATCCTATGGCCATCATGACGGGCTTAGTGGGTGCATTGTCGGCCTTCTACCATGACAGCACTGACATCAACAATCCAGAGCACCGCGACATCAGCGCCATTCGTCTGATTGCTAAAATGCCAACTTTGGTGGCTATGGCCTACAAATACAGTGTGGGTCAGCCTTTCGTTTACCCAAAAAACAACCTCAGCTACGCGGGTAACTTCATGCACATGATGTTCGCCACACCGTGCGAAGACTATAAAGTTAATCCCGTGATTGAGCGCGCGATTGACCGCATTTTTGTGTTGCATGCCGACCACGAGCAAAACGCCTCCACCTCCACCGTACGCCTGTGCGGCAGCTCAGGAACTAACCCTTTTGCGGCCATTGCAGCGGGCGTGGCCTGTCTGTGGGGCCCTGCCCACGGCGGTGCCAATGAGGCTTGCCTGAACATGTTGGAAGACATCCAAAAAATGGGGGGGGTAGCCAAGGTGGGTGAGTTTATGAACCAAGTCAAAGACAAATCCTCAGGCGTAAAGCTCATGGGCTTTGGCCACCGCGTATACAAAAACTACGACCCACGCGCTAAACTGATGCAAGAGACTTGCAAAGAGGTGCTCAATGAGCTGGGCTTGCACAACGACCCATTGTTCAAGTTGGCCATGGAGTTAGAAAAAATTGCCCTAGAAGACGAATACTTCGTCTCACGCAAGCTATATCCCAACGTCGACTTTTACAGCGGCATTGTGCAACGCGCCATTGGCATTCCTGTGAGCCTGTTTACCGCAGTGTTTGCGTTGGCACGCACGGTGGGCTGGATTGCCCAACTCAACGAAATGATTGGCGACCCCGAGTACAAAATTGGCCGTCCACGCCAGTTGTTCACTGGCTCCGAAAAGCGTGACGTACAACCGATTGGCCAGCGCTGATTGCGGCTAATTTAGCCCATAAAAAAGCCGCTCTAGAGCGGCTTTTTTTAACCCTTCACGGCACCTGCGGTAAGCCCTGTAATGATTTGTTTGGCGGCAATAAAGGTAAATAATAAGGGCGGCAAGGCAATTAATACGCCAAGAGCCATGATTTTGCCCCAATCTACCCCAATGTCGGTGATGTAAAGCGATGCAGCCACTGGCAGCGTGCGCGTGGCGCGGTCAGTGAGTACCAAAGCCAAAATGAATTCATTCCATGCAATGCGAAACGTAAAAATAGATGCTGCTGCAATACCCGGTTTGATCAGGGGCAGCACCACTTTCCAAAACACTTGAATAGGACCGCAGCCGTCAATTGCCGCAGCCTCTTCCAGCTCAATCGGCACTTGCAAAATAAAGCCATAGAGCAGCCAAATCGCAAAAGGCAAATTCACTGCAACATAAAGCAAAATCAGTCCGGGCAAAGAATTGATCAGTCCCGCTTGGTTCCAAATCATAAAAACCGGTACCGCCAATACCGCCAGCGGTACTGTGCGCAACAGCAGCGTGGTGTACGCAACCGCTTTGCGCCCAGGAAAACGAAAGCGTGCCAACCCATAAGCCGCCATACACCCCAACACCAAGGTGATCAAAGTAGAGACCACGCCCACAATTAAACTATTACTCAAGTAGCGCGAGAAGCTCCCCTCACCTAATACTTCGCGGTAGTTGTCCAGCGTGGGCGTGAAAATAAAGTTAATACCTGTGTTGAATATTTGGGTTTGCAACTTCAGTGAGGTAAAAAACATCACCGCTATTGGTGCTATACAAATAATGCCCAGTATGACTAGCGCACCGTAATGCGCTACCACCAAAGCCAGGGGGCGTGTAAGACCCGATGTATTGCTTTGGCTCATGTGCGTTCCTCGTCTTTCAGGGGGTTGGATAGTTTGAGAGCGCAAAACGACAGCAGCGCTACTACCACCAGCAAGAGCACTGAAATAGCGGCTGCCGAGCCCAATTTTTGCCCTACAAAAGCCGTCTTGTAAATATGCAACGACAAAATTTCAGTGCTGTCTCCCGGCCCCCCAAAGGTGAGTATGTAAATCACCTCCAGCACACGAAAAGCGTCTATCAAACGCATCAGCAAAGTAATCACGATCACATGCATCACCATAGGCAATTTAACCAGAAAAGTGCTTTGCCACCAATTTGCACCATCAATGCGTGCCGCCTCTAAGACTGTACCGTCCACATTGGCCAACGCCGCAATCATCATGATGAATACAAACGGTGTCCACTGCCAAATGTCGGCAATGATGATGGCAGCAAAGGCCGTGTGCTCTTGCGCAAGCCAGCCCACAGGTGCCATGCCAAACACACCAATGATGGCGTTGAGCAGCCCAAACTGCGCATCAAACAAGTAACGCCAAGTCAAACCCACCGCAATTGGCGCAATCATCATGGGCAATATAAACAGCGTTCGAAAAAATGCCATGCCACGTATATTGCCCTCAAGCGCCAAGGCTAGTGCTGTGCCTAATACCATCTCGGCAAACACACAGACAGCAGCAAACATGAGCGTCGTTTTAAGCGATCGCCAGACGGCATCGTCTTGGAAAGCTACAACAAACGCGTCAAAACCCACCCACTTGGCATCACTCCAAGGCGTGCCCATACTCCAGTCGTAAAAGCCAAGTTGAAAGGCTGATAAAACGGGATACAAACACGCTATAGCCATGACAGCCACGGCTGGGCCTAGATAGACCAAGGGAATCCAAGCAGGTGTGCGCATGGTGTCTAGGCTTTCAAGTAGCCGCCGCGCTGCATGATGCCGGTGACCTTAGGCAGCATGCCGTTCAAGGCGTCTTGCGCTGTTTTTTTGCCTGTTAAGGCTTCCGAAACGGCAATGCCGAGCGCCTGCACATTGATCTCGTCCCACTCGGCAATGATTGGGCGCCAGTCTGGATCGGAGTATTGCAGCTGCAAGCGAAGCGTGATGTACTCAGGGTATTGCGTGATCATGTCTCGGTCAGCCAAGGTTGAGTTGCGCGTTGGCACACCACCCAGACGGCAAACCGCTTTGTCTTGCGCCTTCGAGGTCAGCCACTGCATTAGCAAAAATCCCGCATCCGCATTTTTTGCATTTTTGGGTATAGCCAAACCCAGCCCGCCTGATTGCGAGGAATATTTCACGCCCTTTGGGTGGACCACATAGCTTACCAATTTATCGATTTTGGATACCGCAGGATTGGCCACTTGACCAAAAATCAGAGACGAGTCCAAATACATCGCCGCCTGCCCTTGCAGAAATGAGGTAATCATTTCACCTTGCCCGTAACCAGGGATACCTACCGGACCCGTGTCAGAAATCAACTTGAGAGTTTCCAAGGCTTTAACTCCTACCGCGTCGTTAAAGCGTGGCTGCCATTTGTCGTCAAATATTTTGCCCCCTAATGGGTTCAGATGTAAAAGCCAAGCATGCACACATTGGTGTCCCGCTTGGCCGCGCGATGTAAGTGCTCCAATGCCAGTTTTTTCCTTGATCTGGGGCAGCAGCTTGACCATGTCGGAGTAGGTCTCAGGCGCTTTGAGATTGTGTTTGGCAAATAAGTCGCGACGGTAAGCCAATACAGAGGTTTCTGCGCCATAGGGCATGCCATAGAGCTTGGCACCTGGTCCAGCTAGGTAGCCCTTTGGACCACCTACCAAGCCCATATTTTCTAGATAGCGCGGCACCACGTCTTTTATGTCATAGTCAGGGTCTGCCAAAGACGCGTTTTTAAAGAATGGTTCTAGCTCACGGATCAGCCCTTTTTTGACATACTCGCCCTTCCACATCACCACATAACACACCAAATCGTAGTCGCCTTGTGGTTTGGCCATTTCAAGCAGCTGCTTGTCTTTCATGCGGGGCACAGCCAAGCGATCTACCTCTACCTTGATGCCCGTTTGCTTGGTGAATTCGGGTAACAGTTTGACCATAGCGTCGTAATGCGGATGGGCGGGAATGCTCATCACCACGGTACTGCCTTTGTATTTGGCAAATCGGTCTTGGGCAAATGCACTGCCCATTGGCAATCCCGCTCCGAATACGGTAGCGCTGGTTGCTTTAATCATGTCTCTGCGTTGCATAAAAGTCTCCTGAGGTTAAAATGAAAAATGAAAATCTTATGGCGTTAATCGACGCCCATTGGTTTTGTCAAAAACATGCAGTGCTGATGCCTGTGCATCTAGCCCCACGGTTTGGCGCAATAGGTCGCTGCGGTGGCCTGGTACGACGGCCGTGAGCGCCACACTGGTTTGGTCCGCCAAATAGCCTACCAATACCGACTCAGTGCCAAGATACTCCACCACATTCACAAACATCTGTAGCCGTGGGGATGCACTGTTGAGCTGCAAAGCCTGTGGCCGTATGCCAATTACAAGTGATGCCGCAGGGCTTTGCACCATGGCCGCAATGCTGGGCACTGCACTTGCATCGAGTAAATTCATGGACGGCATGCCAATAAAACCTGCCACAAAAAGATTGGCTGGCTGGTTAAATACCTCAGAAGGAGTGCCCACCTGTTGAATACGCCCTTTGTCAAAAATCACAATGCGCGAGGCCAAAGTCATCGCTTCTATTTGGTCATGTGTGACGTAGACCGTGGTTTTACCCAAGCGCTCATGCAAAAGCGCTAGTTCGGTGCGCATGTGGCCACGCAGCTTGGCATCAAGATTCGACAGAGGCTCATCGAACAAAAATACCGCCGGCTCACGCACGATGCTGCGGCCAATAGCCACACGCTGACGCTGCCCACCAGAGAGTTCCTTGGGTTTGCGTTGTAACAAATGCGTGATGTTGAGGATTTTGGCTGCATCGCCCACACGGCGACCAATCTCGGCTTTGTCAGTACCAGCCAAACTTAAGGCAAAGGCCATGTTTTGCGCCACATTCATATGCGGGTAGAGCGCATAATTTTGAAATACCATGGCAATGTCGCGCTTCATGGGGGCAGCGTGGGTCACGTCCACGCCATTAATGTGTACCGTGCCCGCGCTCACTGTTTCTAGGCCTGCAATCATACGCAACGTGGTTGACTTGCCGCATCCCGATTCGCCCAGTAGCACCACGAATTCGCCCTGCTGCACTTGTAAATTCAGCTCCTGCACCACCTGCACGTCGCCAAACTGCTTGGCTACGCCTATTAACTCTAGTCCAATATTGTTCATGCTTACCCTTTATTCATTGATGTGGTGGACTGCTTTGCGCCGATTGGCGTGTGATGCCCCAGCCAATTGATGGCATGTGGTTTCCTGGGTGCGCCATGTCTGCGCCCCAGATTGCTTGGTAAGTGTCTACGCATCGATTTTGCTTTTGCCATGCGTAGGCAATACTGGCAAGCGCCGCCCACCACAATATGAGCACTAGCAGCATCCAGCGCGGGGCGTCTGCCACTACCAAGCCCATCAGCAAGGCGGCTATGGCCAAAAACACAGCCAACCAGCCCAGTGACTTGTGCACATGCTCAAACGCTTTACGCTTAGCGCTCATGTCGTAATGGTCGCCGCGCATGGTCACGTCTGTAGGGCCACCCTTAGTACCCCGGGCATAGCCAGACAGTATTTGCACTGCGGCCAACACAGATACTGCATAACCCAAGTAAGCATGCACCAGTTGACTGGTGGTGGCGCCCGCGCCAACACCCCAAATCAAATATAGCCCCAAGAGTGCCACCATAAATCCAGAATTTTGAAAAAACAGATGCCCACGCCACCATGTTTTGTTATCTAATTCTTGAGGCCACTTTTGTTCTGGTGTTATTTTGAAATACCGCGCGACTAATACGCCTAGTGGAATGAAAACGCCCCATGCCAAGACCATTAAACGCCCATGCCAAGAGGCAACCACCGATATTTCATGGTTAGCAGTGCCACTCAGTGGCAGCAATATGGCGGCAAGCCAAGGCAAATTTTCCAAAATGCTAAGCGGGTTCATAGTGACCAGCAATGCCTAGTCAATACGGATATTTTTAGCGCGGATGAGTTTGCCAAAGCGCTCGAATTCGCTCTGATTAAAACGCGCAAACTCTTCACCCACCAAATTACCCGACTCACCGCCCAAGGACTTGATACGCGCCTGCACATCTGGCAATGCCATGCAACGTTTGAATTCAGCTACTAATTGCTCCAGCACTGCAGCTGGTGTCCCGCCTGTGGTGTACAGGCCGTACCATGTGCTCATCGCAAGATCAGGCAAGCCCAACTCTGTAGTAGTAGGGACATCGGGTAACTCGGTAGAGCGGTTTTTAGTAGTAACCGCCAGTGCGCGAAGCTTCCCGCTTTTTATATGTGGCATGGCCGAAGATGTGGTGTCAAACATCATCTGCACACTGCCTCCTATCAAATCCAAATGGGCTTGCGCGCTGCCTTTGTAGGGTATGTGCAGCAACTTGCTACCAATCACGTCTTCAAATATCTCACCTGCAATATGCTGGGTGCTGCCCGCACCAGACGATGCATACTGGAAACTTCCAGGCTTGGCTTTGATTAATGCAACCAACTCTTTCAAGTCCTTGGCTAAAACTTGGCTATTGACCACCAACACATTTGGCACCACAGCCACCAAACCAATGGCTTGGATGCTTTTTAACGGGTCATAGCCCAACTTAAGCAAATGCGGCGCAATGGCTTGGCCAGTGTTGGTGGCCATGAGCATACTCGCGCCATCGGGGCTAGATTTTGCAAGCATGTCTGCAGCCAGAGTATTGGACGCGCCAGGCTTATTTTCTACCACCACAGTTTGCTTGAATCCTACAGCCATTTTTTCAGCCAAGAGACGCGCCAACACATCGGTGCCACCACCCGCAGACGCTCCTACCAAAATGCGCAGCGGTTTATTAAAGCTTTGCGCTAACGCGTGCCCAGACCAAAGCGCAAATGAAGGCACACCCAGAGATAAGCCAATAGACTGGGCGAGCGTGCGTCGAGCTGGATTCATGAGCGTAACTCCTTAAAAATAGAGAATGATTCAAACTTACAAAAAGAAACGGCAAGTGCTCTAAGCTGCCCAACGTAACACCAAGGGATCTAGCCGTTTAGCGGTTGCCAACAAGCCAGCACGCACTTCAGGATGCATGGCTGGAAATGGATGACGCGGTGCTTCACAGGCAATCACACCACCGGCCTTCATCAATGCTTTGGCTGACAAAATGCCGCCTTGTCGGTTTTCATAGTTGATAAGTGGCAGCCATTTGGCGTAGGCTTGTGCTGCGTCGTGCTTGCGACCATCTTGCCAAGCATCCATGATTTGGCGAATACCGTCGGGGTAAGCGCCACCCGTCATAGCACCTGTTGCGCCTGCTTCTAAATCAGGCAGCAGGGTGATGGCTTCTTCACCATCCCATGGGCCTTCTACTGCATCACCGCCCAAGCGGATAAGTTCACGCAGTTTTGATGCCGCACCAGCGGTTTCAATTTTGAAATAGGCCACATGCTCAATCTCTAGAGCCATGTGTGCGAGCAAGGCTACGGGCAGCGGCGTACCGCTCACGGGCGCATCTTGCACCATAATGGGGATTGAAATTGCGTCAGAGAGTTTGCCGTAAAACTCAAATATTTTTTGCTCACTTACCCGAATGGTAGCGCCGTGGTAGGGCGGCATTACCATGACCATGGCTGCGCCCATGTCTTTTGCACGGCGGCTGCGGGTGGCGCACACTGCAGTGCCAAAGTGTGTGGTGGTCACGATTACTGGGACGCGGCCGTTCACATGTTCCAAAATGGCTCTAGTTAACACTTCACGTTCATCGTCAGAGAGCACAAATTGTTCTGAAAAATTAGCCAAAATCGCCAAGCCATTCGAACCGGCATCGATCATAAAATCCACACATCGCAGCTGGCTGGCTAGGTCTAATTCGCCAGTCTCTGTGAATGTGGTCGGCACAACTGGAAAAACACCTTGGTAGCGCTTAGGAATTGGTTGATTTGCAGCCATGACATTCACTCCACAATATTGAAATCGTGCAAATGCTCGGTATTCATAGTCAGGCCAAGTCCTGGCAAGTTGTCGTCTAAATTGATAAAACCATTCACCGCTACTGGCTCGCCTTTGAAAATGTAGTAAAACAATTCATTGCCCACCTCCACGTCGTGCATGGGGAAATATTCGCTCATGGGCGAGGCCAATGTACTCATGGTGAGGTGGTAGTTGTGCATTTGGCCTGCATGGGGAATCACGGGCACACTGTAGGCCTCGCACAAGGCATTGATTTTGTGCGCTGCGGTAATGCCACCCACGCGGTTGGTGTCGTATTGCACCACGCTCACGGCTTTTTTATCGAGCAATTGTTTAAAGCCATAAAGGCTAAATTCATGCTCACCGCCCGATATGGGAATACTGGTCAATTGGTTGAGCTCGGCATAGCCGTCTATGTCGTCGGCTATCACAGGTTCTTCTACCCAGCGCGGTTGAAATTTTTCTAGCTTTGGCAGCATGCGCTTGGCGTATTCCAAATTCCAGCCCATGTAGCATTCGAGCATCAAATCATTGTCGTAGCCAATCACCTCGCGCAGAGCCTCTACTGCCATGAGGTTTTGCTTAACGCCTTGCGTGCCGTGCGCTGGGCCATAGCCAAAGCGCGACTTGAACATGGTGAAGCCCTGCTTCATAAATTTTTCAGCCTCGGCCTGCATCTCGGTAATATCGGTGCGGTAAAGCTTGCTGTAGTAGCAGGGGATTTTTTCTTTGGTGCGCCCGCCCAAGAGTTTGAACACAGGTTTATTGACTGATTTACCCAAAATGTCCCAAATAGCCAAATCTACAGCAGAGATAGCCGCCATAGCAATGCCCTTGCGCCCCCATGCATGCGAAGAGCGGTACATGCGCTGCCACAGGTATTCGTAATCCCACGGGTCTTGGCCCAGTACCAGCGGTGTGAGGTATTCATCGATGATGGCTTTGGCAATTTTGGGGGCAAGGGCTACATTACCCAGTCCAACGATGCCATCGTCAGTCTCTATTTCTACTACTGTCCAAGAGTGGAAACGAAACGTACTCATGGTTTCGCTTTTGGAGTAAAGCAAGTCCATGGCGTTGGAGCAAAAATTGCCCTGCGGAGGCACGGTTTTGCCTTTCCACTCGAATACGCGGGCGCGGACTGATTTGATTTTCATAACGAAGCTTTTTAAAAGATGGTTGTTTAAATATTTGCGTTTAGTCGCGCACGTCCCATACGGCATGCAATGGCAAATGCATTGGACATGGCATCGGCATCAGCTATGCCCTTGCCTGCTATGTCATAGGCTGTGCCATGCGCAGGCGTGGTAATGGGGACACTCAGCCCGCCTTGCACCGTGACGCCTTGGCTAAACCCCATGAGCTTGATGGCAATCTGCCCTTGGTCGTGGTACATGGTGACGATGGCTTGGTACTCCCCGGCTTTGGCCTTGAGAAAGATGGTGTCCGCAGGAAATGGCCCCGCCACTGGAAATCCTTGCGCATTAAGCGCTGCCACTGCGGGAGCAATTATTTCAACTTCTTCACGCCCACAGGTGCCACCATCGCCGCCATGCGGGTTAAACGCGGCTACTGCCACTTTGGGGGCGGCGATGCCGTTGGCTTGCAAGGAGCGGTAAATAAGCTTTGTCGCCTCCATGATGCGTTCTTGCGTTAAAAAACCCGCTGCGTCTTTGAGTGGAATATGCGAAGAGACCCGTGCTGTCCATAAGTCGCCTAAAGTGTTGAACTCACAAAAATAATTGGCCACACCAAGATAATGTGCAAAGTGATGTAACTCGTCTTCATGCTGCAATCCCCCCATTTTCATGGCCTGTTTGTTCAATGGTGCGAAGCAAATTGCATCCACCTCGCCTGCCTTGGCGGCATCCATGCACTGATTCAGCACCTGCAGTACTGATGCACCGCCTGCGCTTTGTGCGGTGGCGCTTATCACCTTAGCTTGGTCGATGGAATGCAGAGACAAAAACGCTGGTGTGCTGCAATTGTCGCGTGCACGCACTTGGGTAAGGTTCGCTACAGACACCGTGGCGATGTTTTGTCTGGCCAAGGCCTGCCCCTGCTCCCACAGCCATGCATCCCCCACCAAAACCACGTTAGCCTGCGCCACCAAATCGGTGCGACCAAGTAATTTCGCGATCAACTCTGAGCCAATGCCCGCTGGGTCACCCAGAGTCAAGGCAATTACGGGCTTATTCTGCACAGCGGCGCTCACAACAGCACCACCCGTGACACATCTGGTTCGCGCTGGGTGCTGATAAATCGTTCAAAACGCAATGTATCCATATTGAAATACCCTATTTTGTCGTTGTCTTGGCTCACAAATGCAAGCGGTTTACTGGGGTGGTAACTCAGCGCGATGGCGCGTGCTTCCATAGGAATATGGGCTATCTCAGATAGCGTGACAGAATCAAGTACCGACAGGCTACGCTCGCCATAGTTAGTCACCACCAGGCGATCATCGCGGTACAGATACAAGCGCGTTGCGTCATCGCGTGAGGGTGCACTGCGCAGCACTTGCATCGTGACTGTGTCGATGGCGCAAATCGTGTTGCTCCAGCGGTTGGTCACATACAGAGTTTTCTCGTCTGCGCTCAGCGCGTAGCCTTCGGGTTTTTCACCCGGGGAACACACCACAGGTATCTGCGTGGCGTCATAAGGCTTGATTTTGGTGACCGTGTGCGACAGCAGATTCATGGCGTAGGCAGTTTGCCCATCACGCGTTAGAGCAAAAAGGTGCGATTTGATACCTCCCGTGGTGACTGCACGGCGCGGCGCGGTATCGGTCTCGGGCTTGTCGATTACCACCAGTTGGGCGCGCTCCTCGCTCAATGCATACAAGCGGTCTTGCGCATCCATTTGCATGCCGTGCAGGCGGTTAAATGGCGCAATGTCAATCGTGCGCACCAGCTTTTGCGCCGCTATGTCGATCTGAAAAATGGATGTGCCGCCTGTGCCTAAGTGCCCCGAGGTTTCCACACCGTAATGCCCCACATAAGCATAGCGTTGTTTGCTATCGACCACAAATTCATGCGGGTAATCTGGCAATGCAATGCTGTGCTCAAGCTGGCCACTCTCAATACTGTAATAGCTGAAACAATGGCTGCACTTTTCAACCAATAACAAAATTTCACGGCTCATGGTGTAGTGCTTCCCTGTATGTCCAATTTAATGCGATACAGCGAACTGCTGGCCGCGATGAATAATTCATTTTTGTATATGCCGCCAAAACACACATTACCCACTTTTTCGGGCACAAAAATCTTGCCTAGTAACCTGCCGCTGGGGTGGTATACCTGCACACTGTCTTGACTTGAGGTGTAGAGCCAGCCGTTATCGTCTAGCCTAAATCCATCGGCTAGGCCGGGCTCCACCACAGCAAATACGCGCGGCGTTTGCAGTTGGTTATCTGCTTTCACATCAAAGCACACGATTTGGTGTTGTCCAACACCATTTTTGGCCAAAACTGGGATGGCAGCTGACGTATCCGAGACGTACAGCAGTCGCTCGTCGGGAGAAAAAGCCAAGCCGTTGGGGTGCTCCAGATAGTCTGTGGCTATGCGCAGTACTTTGCTAATTGGGTCATAACAAAACACATAGCAACCCGCCTGCTCCTGCTCTGCTTGGTGGCCCTCCGAATTCCCCAAGATACCATATGGCGGATCGGTGAACCAAATCGTACCATCACGTTTCACGACGATGTCGTTGGGTGAGTTCAGGCGCTTGCCGTCAAACTTGTCGACCACAACGACATCATTCGTAGTGGCTGCAATATGTCCAGCGACCATCGGCGTTCGCACAATGGCACGCAGGCCATGTGAGCAATGCAACAAATCGCCATGGTGGTCGCGTGTATGCCCATTGGTAAATTCCACATTTTCTCGCCACACCGTCATACCTTGTGCCTCAGACCAGCGCAGCATACGGTTGTTGGGTATGTCACTCCACAATAACGAGGCATCTTCGCGCATCCACACAGGGCCCTCACCCCACACAGCGCCAGTACAAAGGCATTGCAATTGCGCATCCTTTACCAAGGAGTCAAACTGCGCATCAAAGCTTTGAAAATGCAAGGCCATGTCAATGCGCCATTTCTTTAAGCGTCGTGGAATACACATGCTCTAAATGCCGTGCCATGGCTTTTTCTGCAGCCTCGGGGCTGCGGGTTTGCAGCGCCTGCACAATCAGCGCGTGGTCATGCACACTGCGCTCCACTGCGCCAGACCGCACCATTGCTCTGCGACGGTAATCGAGCGCATAAGCATACATATCGCTGACAAAATCGCGCAGTAGGGCGTTGCCACAGGCGGCATACAAAATGCTGTGAAATTCGCGGTCCGAGATTTGAAACAGCACCGGGTCATCCAGCATGCCACGCTGCTCCTCCACCAACACTTGCATGCGCTCCAAATCCGCCTCGCTGATGCGCACTGCCGCCAGTTTGACCACCTGCAACTCCACCGCCGTGCGAGCCTCGCCCACTTCTTCAATGCCTTTGTCTTTAAGGCCCTCTAGTGCGCGCACCGATTCATGCAGGCTCTGCCCCGCAGCACCGATCACGCGCGTACGAGAACCTTGCGAAATTTCTACCATACGCCGCGCCGCCAGCACGCCCACCGCAGAGCGCACCGTCTCGCGCGACACCCCCAGCGTGGCTGCCAGCTCGCGCTCAGAAGGCAATTCATCGCCCGGCTGCAGCAGCCCCGTCACCACCATATATGCCAATTTGTCCGCAATCTGGTCTTTCACCGTGCGCTTGACAATGTCGCGCTCACCGCCGGGCAGGCGTTGAAGGAGTTGCATGGAGGGCATGGTTTTGTATTTGACTGGTTTGCTGGTACGGTTATTAGACCAGCATACCAACACTGGCAATATCAGTATTTACCCGATAATCTGATCAAGCATGACGATTTGCAAAAGAACTTAACGGTGCGAATACATGCCTTGAATCAATCGCTATAAAATATATAGCGCACTATGACCACGCGACGATGACATTGGTCTATTTTTCTAAAAATTATATTTTTTAGCGCTTTTTGCCTGCTTTACCGTTTTTTTGTCTAGTCCAAAACCTAAACCCGCCCACCACGTAAAATCACCCCACCACAGGAAATCTACACATGCAAAGAACCCTTTACGACAAGCTTTGGGACGAACACGTTGTCCACACCGAAGAAGACGGCACGTCTATTTTGTATATTGACCGCCATTTGGTGCACGAGGTCACCTCGCCGCAGGCCTACGAGGGACTGCGTCAAGCCAACCGCAAGGTCTGGCGCATCAGCTCTGTGGTGGCCACAGCCGACCACAACACGCCTACTACGGGCTGGGAGTTGGGCTATGACGGCATTACCGATTTGGTGAGCAAAGAGCAAATCACTACGCTGGACGACAACATCAAAGCCCACGGTGCGGCAGCGTATTTTCCGTTTTTGTCAAAGCGCCAAGGCATTGTGCATGTGATTGGCCCTGAGAGCGGCGCTACTCTGCCGGGCATGACGGTGGTTTGCGGCGACTCGCACACGTCAACCCACGGCGCGTTTGGCGCGCTGGCCCACGGCATAGGCACCAGCGAGGTGGAGCATGTGCTGGCCACGCAAACCCTACTGGCAAAAAAAGCCAAAAACCTGCTGATTAAAGTAGAAGGTACGCTGGCCAAAGGCATCACCGCCAAAGACGTGGTGCTGGCCATCATTGGCAAAATCGGCACGGCTGGCGGCACGGGATATACCATAGAATTTGCGGGCAGCGCCATTCGCTCCTTAAGCATGGAAGGCCGCATGACGGTGTGCAACATGGCCATTGAAGCGGGCGCGCGCGCTGGCTTGGTGGCGGTGGACGACAAAACCATCGACTACGTGAAAGGCCGCATGTTCAGCCCCGGCACGGATGCAGTGAGCGGTAAATTCATTGGCGGCCCCGAGTGGGATCTGGCGGTGGCGCATTGGCGCACCCTGCACAGCGATGCAGGCGCGGCCTTTGACCAAGTGGTGGAGCTCGATGCAGCGCAAATTTTGCCGCAAGTAACATGGGGTACATCGCCCGAAATGGTGCTTTCCATCGACGCCCGTGTGCCCGACCCCGAGAAGGAAAAAGACCCGAGCAAGCGCCTAGCCATCGAGCGCGCCTTGGTCTACATGGGCCTAGAACCCAACAAAGCGCTCAATGACTTGTTTGTGGACAAGGTCTTCATTGGGAGCTGCACCAACAGCCGCATCGAAGACATGCGCGAAGCAGCCGCCATTGTGAAAAAAATTGGCCAAAAAGTAGCCAAAAACATCAAAGTAGCCATGGTAGTGCCAGGCTCAGGCATGGTCAAGGCGCAGGCCGAGGCAGAAGGCCTGCACGAGATCTTCAAAGCCGCAGGATTTGAGTGGCGCGAGCCGGGCTGCAGCATGTGCTTAGCCATGAACGCCGACCGCCTAGAGCCCGGTGAGCGCTGCGCATCGACCAGCAACCGCAACTTCGAAGGCCGCCAAGGCGCGGGCGGGCGCACACACCTCGTGTCGCCTGCCATGGCTGCAGCGGCAGCTGTGCATGGACATTTTGTCGATGTGCGGGTGTATGCTTAAGGACTGAACACCTGAATACCGGACTGCCGGAGGCAGTTCTGTGTTAACACCTTCGATCAACCTACCTTTTTAACTGGAGCAACAACATGCGCACACTCATCGCCCTCATAGCAGCAGCAGCATTCACATTCCTAGCCGGTTGCAACACCATCCAAGGCGTAGGCCAAGACATCAAAAAAGCCGGTGGTGTGCTCGAAAACGCTGCTAAAAAGTAATATGCAACAGTTCACCATCCACAAGGGCCTTGCCCTGCCGCTTGACCGCGAAAACGTCGATACAGACGCCATCATTCCTAAGCAATTCCTCAAATCCATCCGCAAAACGGGTTTTGGCGTGAATTTGTTTGACGAATGGCGCTATTTGGATGCGGGCTTTCCCGGGCAAGACCCGGCCAGCCGCAAGCCCAACCCTGATTTCATCTTGAACCACCCGCGCTACGCAGGCGCTTCGGTGCTTTTGGCGCGCAAAAACTTTGGCTGCGGTTCAAGCCGCGAGCATGCGCCCTGGGCGTTGGACCAATACGGTTTTCGCTGCGTCATTGCTCCTAGTTTTGCCGATATATTCTTTAATAACTGCTTCAAAAACGGCCTGCTGCCCATCGTCTTGCCCGAGGCGCAAATCAGCCAACTGTTTGACGACGCGCTGGCCTTTCCCGGCTACCAGCTCACGGTGGATTTAGAACGCCAAGTGGTGGTCAAGCCCCAAGGCGAAGAGCTGCGCTTTGAGGTGCAAGCTTTTCGCAAATACTGCCTGCTCAACGGCTTTGACGACATCGGCCTAACTCTGCGCCAGTCAGACAAAATCAAAGCCTTTGAAACCCAGCGCCTAGCCACCAAGCCGTGGCTGGCCAAGACGCTGGTAGCAGCCTAGCGATACACCATGGCACATAAACTCTTTTCCACTTTGGCTTTGGCCGCTAGCTGCCTTGCGCCAGTTGCACATGCTGGCTTATTGGACGATTTGTTCAAAAACCCCAACATTCAAAGCCTCATCAATCGCCCCGACCTGAACACCATGGTGGCCGCCTGCCGTGACGCAACCTACCGCGCCGCCAACACCGCCCAATGTCAAAACATTGAAAACGCCGTGGTGCTAGCCAAACTACCCAACGAAATGCGTGTGCTCATGGGCAACCCGCAAAGCGCCAACTCCCTGCGTGAGATCTGCACCGCCGTGCAATCCACAGCGCAGGCCAACAGCTACCTGTGCGCGCAGCTGCGCAGCGCCGAGTCCGCTGTTGGAGCACCCGCAGCCGTGCCAGCTCCTGCTCCAGCTGCGCCAGCGGGTGGTGGCACTGATTTACGTTAAAAATTTGGCCATTGTCAGCGTCAAATTGTCATAGTTCACTATATAAGTAATAGCATATGAAAATCGCAATCCTCCCCGGTGATGGCATCGGCACAGAAATCGTGGCTGAGGCCGTGAAGGTTTTAAACACACTGGGTTTAAAGTTTGAATCCGAAACCGCCCTTGTAGGCGGCGCAGCCTATGAGGCCCACGGCCACCCGTTGCCCGAGGCCACGCTCAAGCTGGCCATGCAAGCCGATGCCGTACTATTTGGCGCGGTGGGCGACTGGAAATACGACAAGCTGGACCGCCCGCTGCGCCCTGAGCAAGCCATTTTGGGGCTGCGCAAAAACATGGGACTGTTTGCCAACTTTCGCCCAGCCATTTGCTACGAGCAGTTGGTCGATGCATCGAGCCTGAAACCTGAATTGGTCTCGGGGCTGGACATTTTGATCATTCGCGAGCTCACAGGCGACATTTATTTTGGCCAACCGCGCGGCCGTCGTGTGGCCACCGACGGGCATTTTCCGGGCGCTGAGGAAGCGTTTGACACGATGCGCTACTCCCGCCCTGAGATCGAGCGCATCGCCCATGTGGCCTTCCAAGCCGCCATGAAGCGTGACAAACGCGTGACCAGCGTGGACAAAGCCAATG